>CAMCHA010000278.1 GCA_945874515.1 Asaia bogorensis | reverse complement strand
TTTCAGGAACGCGAAGCCCATGCGCGCCGCTTGGGGCTTTCCATCGCGGCCTTTTGTTGCGTTGTGCGCAATGATAACGACCCGCGCCGGCCACGCGATTACACGCCGCTGGATGAGTTTTGGCGTAATCGCGGCTATGAAGCGCGGCCTGATATCTCAACGGTGATGTCCTGGCGCGAAGTGGACGATACGCGCGAAACACCGCATGTGCTCTCCTTCTGGATCAAGAAGCTTTCATAATGAAAGCAGCCCCCATCCGCCTTGGCCTGCTGCAATATCCGGTGGGGCGCCCTGCCTCCATTGCGGATTTCGCCGCCCGGCTTGATCGCTGGCTGGAAGAAGGCCGCGCGCGCGCGGATTTGCTGGTGCTGCCGGAATATGCGGCGGTGGAACTCGGCGCTGGGCTGAGTGGTGGCGAGGCCACTGAAGCCGCAGAGCTTGCCGCCATGATCACCGCCGCGCCCGCCATCCTTGAAGCGATGCGCAATGCCGCGCAGCGCCATCAGGTATGGCTACAGCCCGGCACCCTGCCCATGCGCGCACCAGATGGCCGCGTGATCAATCGTGCGCCCTTGATCACGCCGGAAGGCCGCACCGCCTTTCAGGATAAGCGCGCCATGACGCGGTTTGAAGCTGAACGCTGGGGCATCAGCCAAGGCGCCGATCCCAATGTGTTTGACACGCCCTGGGGCAGGATTGGCATTTCCATCTGCTATGATATCGAATTCCCGAAACATGCGCGCGTGCAAGTCATGGCCGGCGCCTGGCTGATCCTATCGCCAAGCTGCACGGATACGCTCGCTGGTTTCAATCGCGTGCATTTCTCGGCCCGTGCCCGCGCCTTGGAAAACCAATGCTATGTCGCGATCACGCCAACAATTGGCGAAGCGCCCTGGTCCGCGGCGCTTGATGTCAATCATGGGCGCGCAGGTGTTTTCGGCCCCATGGATCGCGGCTTTCCCGCCGATGGCATACTCGCCGAGGGCCAGATGGATGCACCGGGCTGGGTATTTTGCACGCTCGATCCCAGTCTGATTGAGGCCGTGCGGCGTGACGGCGCTGTGCTCAATCATCGCGATTGGCCAAGGGCGCCCTTTGGCTCGCCCAAACCCGCCAGCTTCACATGACGCTGATCTATATCATCGCCGGAGAGGCTTCGGGCGATGTGCTCGGTGCGCGGCTGATCGCGGCTTTGGGCAAGGCGCGGCCTGATCTGAGCTTCGCCGGCATTGGCGGCGAACGCATGGCCGAACAAGGCATGCCAAGCCTTTTTCCCTACCGCGAATTGGCGCTGATGGGCCTGCTGGAAGTACTGCCGCGCATTCGGCAATTAAAGCGCCGCCTAGCGGAGACCGAAGCAGACATACTCGCCCGCCAACCCGCCCTGCTGGTAACGATAGACAGTCCCGGTTTCACGCTGCGGATTGCGGAGGCCGTGAAGCCGCGCGGCATTCCAGTGATGCATTACGTGGCGCCGCAGGTGTGGGCCTGGCGGCCGGGGCGCGTAAAAGAACTACGGCACAAAATTGACCATTTGCTCTGCCTTTTGCCCTTTGAGCCCGCGTTTTTTGAAGCGGCTGGCATTCCCGTGACTTTCGTGGGCCATCCCGTGCTGGAAAGCGGGGTGGATCAGGGCGATGCCGCGCGTTTCCGCGCCCGCCATGGGCTGACGGCCACAGATCGCCCACTCATCATCATGCCGGGCAGCCGGCGCATTGAAGCAACGCGCTTGCTGCCAATTTTTGGTGCCACCTTGCAATCCGTGCTGCCGCAAAACCAATCACTGCGCCCGGTGATTGCTGTTTCGCCCATCGTCGCATCTTTGGTGCGCGAAGCGGCGGCATCCTGGCCAGCAGCACCCATTCTGGTCGAAGACATTGCCGATAAGCATGATGCCTTCGCGGCGGCGGCAGAAAACGGCGCTGGGCTGATCAAATCCGGCACCTCATCGCTTGAAATGGCGGTGGCGGGCGTACCGCATATCGTTGCCTATCGCGTCAATCCCATCACGGCGGCGATTGCGCGGCGGCTGGTCAAGGTGCCGCATGCCTCGCTGGTTAATCTGTTGTGCGCGCGGGAAGTGGTGCCAGAACGTATTCAGGAAGATTGCACGCCGGAACGGCTAACCGCCGCGCTGCTGCCGCTGTTGCGCGACGATGCGGCGGTGGCAGCGCAGCGCCAGGGTTTTGCGGAAACCCTGGCCAAACTACGCGCCCCAGAAGGCTCTCCATCCGACGCCGCAGCAGCAGCGGTACTCGCCGCGCTGCCTTAGAGCGTGTTGCGTTCACATGGGTTCACGCAACCCGCTCTACATCGTTGTTTTTCGAGCATCTTCACACGTTCAGATGATTCCATCTGAACGTGATCTGCTCTAATCACCCTCAGGGCTGCATATGCGCCCCACCGCACTGCACCCAATTCTGCCCCGTGATGAAGGAAGCCCCTTCGGACAGCAGGAAGCAGATCAAGGGCGCCACTTCCGAAGGCAGAGCCACGCGATTAAGCGGAATGCGCGCCAGCGTTCTTTCCTTGAAACGGTCTGAACGGATCACTTCCGTCATCGGCGTTTCCACTGTGCCAAACCCAACGCTATTCACGCGAATGCCATAACGCGCCCATTCGCTCGCCGCTGTCATCGTCACGCCGAAAAGCCCAGCCTTGGCGGCGGAATAATTCACCTGACCAATGCTGCCACGCTTACCCGCGGTGGAGGAGATATTGACGATGGCGCCAGGGCGTTCTTCCCCAGCACGCGCACGTTCGATCATGTGTTTGCCGACCGCCTGCTGCATCAAATGGCAGGCAGTCAGGTTCACATTGATCACTTCCTGCCATTGGCGGAGCGTCATTTTCTCGATCATCGCGGGGCGCGTGATACCGGCGCAATTCACCAGCCCATGCACGGCACCAAAACGGGCCACGGCATCGGCCACGCATTGCGGCCCAAATTCTTCCTCACTCACATCGCCTTCAATGGCCATGGTGTGATCGCCCGCCAGCGCTTCCGCCACATGCATCAGGGTTTCGCGGTTGCGTTCCACCATCACCAGATTGCCGCCAAGCCCCAGCACCAATTCGGAAATAGCGCGGCCAATACCCTGCCCCGCGCCAGTAACGATGATGGTCTTGCCTGTGAGTGCCATCGGATTCATCATTCTCGTTTCCTTCCTAATTCTGTCTGCAAAAACTACTCTCTCAATTCAACCGCAGCCCGCGAATCAATTCCGGGCTGGGCTTGGCTTCACCGCGTTCGACACGCTTGACGATATCGGTCAGCGCCGCATTGGCCGGCGCATCAATGCCAATCGTCGCCCCCTTATCCACAACAAAGCCGTTCAGATATTCAATCTCTGTCCGCCGGCCCTTCACCATATCCTGGCCCATGGAAGGCCGATGCGCGCCACCACCACCCTTGGAGGTTTCGGCCAGCCGATGCTCATCATAGGTACTGCGCGCTGCCGCATCGCCTTCACCAGTGCGGGCGATAATCTCCGGATCTAGGTGGAAAACCTCCTCCAGATCATAGCCGAGCGCCTGGCCAATCCGGATCGCCTCAGACCCCAAACGCGCCGCAAAGCCGCGAATGGCATCATCGGCCACCATGTCGCGCGTGGTCAGCCCCGTGCAGGCGGAAAGCCCATTTCCCATGACATTGGCAACCAGCTTGGACCAGCGTTCGCCCCAAAGATTGCTGGTGGTCAAAGCACTATCGGTCAGCCCCACCAGCTTCGTGATATGTTCCGCGCGCGGTGAAATCCGCCCATGCGGTTCGCCCACGCGAAACACCGTATGCGATGTTCCGCTTTTGCCCGCCGCGCGCCGCACATGGCCAGGCTCTGCCAATTCCACCGTGATCAGGCTGGCAATCGCGCCAAGCACGCGGCCCCAGCCGACAATACCCGCGATCTCTTCCTCATTGATGCAATTCTGTAGGGATACAACGTAACCACCCGGCGAGAGATACTGCGCGATCATCGTCGTCGCCCAGGCCGTGTCATATGACTTCATGCACATGAACGCGATATCAATCGGCTTTTCTTTCGCCAGAGCCTGCACTTCCGTCAAATGCAGCGCGCGCGGCTTCACCGTGAATTCCGGCACATCGCGCAAATGGGTGATCTTGAGGCCCGTCTTGCGTATCGCCTCCACATGTTCGGGCCAGGGATCAATGAAGGTCACATCCTCCCCCGCCTGGACCATATGCGCGCCGGCGTATCCGCCAACCGCACCCGCACC
>CAMCHA010000277.1 GCA_945874515.1 Asaia bogorensis | reverse complement strand
CCCCGAAGCAGGAGGATCAAAATGCGCCATTGGCTGATCACATGCGTGCTGGCAGCGCTGCCTGGCGTGGCGCTGGCGCAGATGGAACCCGGGGACCCGATTGCCGGCCAGCGCCTGGCCACCACCTGGTGTGCCAATTGCCATAGCATCGCGCCTGGTGGCCCGGGACCGGCCACGGATATCGCGCCAAGCTTCGCCGCCATTGCCGCGCTTCCTTCCACAACTTCCATGTCGCTGCGCGCCTATTTGCGCACACCACATGCTAATATGCCGGATTACCGGCTAAGCCGGGAGGAACTGGATGATATTGTGGCTTATCTGCTGACGGTTAGGCGCTAGGCCCCGGTCTGGCGCCCCGGCAAAACCAAGTCTAGCATCCCCCGCCTTGAGCAAGGGGGAAAAATCTTGTCCGCAGTCAATAAGCCATTCCGCGTCGCCTATCTGGAACGCGTGCCTCATCCGAGCTTTCTGGAAACCGCCACCGCCGATCCGGCCCTGGAAGTGGTCCGGCTTTCCCTGGAAAATGGGGAAGAAGCAGCACTTGCCGAACTTGCGACTTGTGATGGCTATTATGTCCGTGCCTCACGCGATGAATTGCCCAAGGCGTTTCACGTGAATGATGCGCTGTTGCAGCGCCTGCCCAATCTGCTGATGGTGGCGTCTCAGGGTGCGGGCTATGACACGATTGACCCCTATTCCTGCACCAAGGCCGGCGTGCTGCTGGTGAACCAGGCCGGCGGTAATGCCGAAGCCGTGGCGGAACACGCCGTTGGCATGATGCTGGCACTCATCAAGAAAATGCCGCAGACCCATGCCGCCATGCGCGCGGGGGAAGCCAAGAAGCGCGAAGTGTTCATGGGCAATAATCTGCTCGGCAAGACCGTTGGTGTGATTGGCATTGGGAATGTGGGGTCACGCACAACCGCCATTGTGAAAGCCGCCTTCAATTGCCGCGTGCTGGCCTATGACCCCTATGTGGATGCCGAAACCGTGGCCAAGCGCGGCGCGGAAAAGGTTGAATTGGCTGAATTGCTGGCGCAGTCCGATATCGTCAGCGTGCATTGCCCGCTTACGCCACAAAGCCGCGCCATTATTGATGCCAAGGCGCTGGCCGGCATGAAAAAGGGCGCCATTCTGGTGACCACAGCGCGCGGTTCCATCCATGATGAAAACGCCGTGCTGGCGGCGCTGGAATCGGGGCAATTGGCCTCGGCTGGTTTGGATGTCTGGGAACAGGAACCGCCGCCCAAGGAACACCCGCTTTTGTGGCACCCGGCCGTGATCTGCACGCAGCACACCGCGGGGGTCACGCATGAAAGCCGGTCCATGATTACGCGCATTGCAGCCGAGGCCTTTTCTACCTGTGCCGCGGCCAAAATGCCGCCGCGCATCATCAACCCGGAAGTAAAGGGCCGTTTCGCGGAACGCTATGCCGCAGCGCGTGGCCGCGCCATTACGGATTGAAATCGCAACCCGGCTTTTTTCCGTGAGCGCAAAAGCTTCCAAGGCCAGGGTGGTGACAGTGCTTGGCACCACCCAGACCCTGGCCTGGGCGTCTTCTTATTATCTGCCGGCTATCCTGGCCGCACCAATCGCCGAGGATCTGGGCCTGTCGCGCGCCTTGGTCTTTGGCGTGTTCTCGGGCTCGCTTTTGCTGACCGCGCTGCTTGGCCCTGCGGCAGGCCGCGCGATTGACCAGCGCGGCGGGCGCGATGTGCTGGCCATTTCGAATGTGATTTTCATTCTTGGCCTGCTGATCATGGCCTTCGCCAATGGTCTGCCGATGCTGATCCTAAGCTGGTTCATCATTGGCATTGCCATGGCGATGGGGCTTTATGATGCGGCCTTCGCGACACTTGCCGGGCTTTACGGCAAGGATGCGCGCAACAGCATCACCGGCATTACGCTGATTGCGGGTTTTGCGAGCACGGTCGGTTGGCCGCTTTCAGCGCTGATGGAAGCCGAATGGGGCTGGCGCGGTGCCTGCCTTGGCTGGGTTGCTTTGCATTTTTTCATCTGTCTGCCACTCAATCTTTTTCTGATCCCGAAGGCACCACCACCACCCAAGGAAGCCGCGCCACCACTATCCGCCGAGGAATCGCGGGACCGCAAACGCGACATGATCCTGCTCGCTTTCGTGCTGGCAACGGCGAGTTTCAGCTCCACCGCGCTTGCCGCGCATTTGCCCGGGCTGCTGCAATCCGCCGGCACATCGGTGGCCGTCGCGATTGCGGCTGGCGCGTTGATGGGCCCGGCGCAGGTGGCGGCGCGCGTTGTTGAATTCACCATGATGCGCAAGATGAATCCGCTTTTCTCCGCACGCATCGCCGCCGGCGCGCATCCTTTGGCAGTGGTGGCACTGATGGCGCTGGGCGCGCCCTTTGCTGCGCTTTTTGTGATTATCCATGGCGCGGGGAATGGATTGCTGACCATTACGCGCGGCACACTGCCGTTGGCGCTGTTCGGGCCGGTTGGCTATGGCCAGCGCCAGGGCTTCATCACTGCGCCGGCCCGGGCTTCGCAGGCCTTTGCGCCCGTGCTTTTCGGGCTGCTGCTGGATGATTACGGCGCGGCTTCACTATGGCTGACCGCGCTGCTTGGCGTTGCGGCCGTCGTGGCGCTTTTCATGATGCGTGTTCGGCAATGAAGGAAACACTTATGCAAGATAATTGGCGTTCACGCGCTGGTTCGCGTTTTACCACGGAAAAACGCCCAGCCACGGGCACGCGCGGCATGGTGGTGACGAACCATCCGCTCGCCTCCGCCGCTGGGGCGGAAATGCTCGCTGCCGGCGGCAATGCGGTGGATGGCGCCATTGCCGCGCTATTCGCGCTGACGGTGGTGGAACCCATGATGGTCGGCATTCTGGGTGGCGGCATGGCGCATCTGCGCCTGCCCGATGGGCGTCACACCGTGATTGATGGGCTGTCCACCGCGCCGGCCGCCGCGCGCGCCGATATGTTCACGCCTGCCGAGCCTGGCAATGCAATGAATTTCGAAGCCACGGGCCGCACCAATATCGTTGGCCCGCTTTCGGTTGCGGTGCCGGGCAATTTGCGCGCCTGGTGCGAAACCCTCGCGCGCTTTGGCAGCATGCCTTTGGCTGATGTGATGGCGCCGGCCATTCGCCACGCGGCAAGGGGTTATGGCGTCACGCCCTATCTGGCCGAATGCATCAATGAAGCCGCGCATGATCTGGCGCGCGACCCCGCCATTGCCGCGCTATTGTTGCCAGGTGGCGCGCCCATCAAGCCAGGCGCGCGGCTGATCCAGGCGGAGTACGCCGAAACCCTCGCGCTGATCGCGCGCGAAGGGCCTGGCGTGCTGAAGGGCGCCTTGGGCAGCGCGATTGCGGATGGCATCAGTAAGGCAGGCGGCATTGTCTCCGCCGCCGATATTGCAGATTTTGCAACGATTGAACGCGCGCCTTTGCGCGGCCCCTACCGTGGCTATGAGGTGCTGCTACCGCCGCCGCCCGCTTCTTCTGGCGTGCATGTGCTGCAGATGCTGAACATTCTGGAAGGCTTTGATCTGCGCGGCCTGGGTTTCGGTAGTGCCGATACGTTGCATCTGCTGGCCGAAGCTTTGAAGATTGCCTTCGCCGATCGCGCCGCCGCCACGGCTGACCCTGCCTTTGTGGATGTGCCCGTCGCGCGGCTGATCTCGCGCGCCTATGGCGATGAACGCCGCGCCGCGATTGATATGGCGCGCGCGCAAGCCTGGGGGCCAGGTGTGAGCCCGGGTGAGAGCGCCAATACCACCCATGTCACGGTGGCGGATGATCAGGGCAATATTGTTTGCTCCACCCAGACCATCAATTCGCTTTTCGGTGCGCGCTTCCTGGTGCCAGGCACGGGGCTGATCCCGAACAACTACATGGCGCTGTTTGATCCGCGCCCCGGCAAGGCGCTGTCTGTCGCGCCCGGCAAGCGCATCACGACTTCGCAGGCACCGCTGATTGCGCTACGCGATGGCAAACCCGCTTATGCGCTTGGCATGCCTGGCGGTTTGCGGATTTTTGGTTCTGTCATGCAGGGTTTCCTCAATCTGGTGCATCACGGCATGTCGCTGCAAGAAGCGGTGGAAGCGCCGCGGCTTTGGACGCAAGGTGCGGCGGTGGAAGTGGAACCGGACTTTGATGCGGCGGTGCTTGAAGCACTCAAGGCTCGCGGGCATCAGGTTGCGCCAATGCCGCATGTTGGTGGTGGTATGAATGCCATTGCCTTCCAGGCCGATGGCAG
>CAMCHA010000276.1 GCA_945874515.1 Asaia bogorensis | reverse complement strand
GGGCCGGGCATGGGGGCTTCCTTCGATCCCCTTCAGCCCGCCATTCGCATTCCGCGCAAGGTCGTGAAGGGCGGTTCCTTCCTTTGCGCGCCATCCTATTGCAGACGCTATCGGCCCGCCGCGCGTCACGCACAAATGATGGATACGGGCATGAGCCATATCGGCTTTCGCTGCATCCGCCGTCCATGATCCAAACAACAGGAGAACAGATCACATGAGCCAAGATAATCAGCGCCCTTCGCGCCGAAACATGCTGCTGGGCGGGGCCGCAGGGCTTGCCGCTAGCGTCATGGGTGGCGTGCAGATGGCGCAGGCGCAGCAGCCAGCCACTCCCGCGCGCCCAGCAGCCCCGCAAGGTCAGCCAAATATTCTGGTGATTTTCGGCGATGATATCGGCTGGTCCAATATCTCGGCCTACAACATGGGCATGATGGGCTATCGCACGCCCAATATTGATCGCATCGCCAAAGAAGGCGCGATCTTCACCGATGCCTATGGTGAAAATTCCTGCACCGCCGGCCGTTCCGCCTTCATCACCGGCCAAAGCCCATTGCGTACGGGCCTTTCCAAGGTGGGCCTACCCGGCGCGCCGGAAGGCATGCGCGCGGAAGACCCGACCATTGCCGTGCTGCTGAAGGCGATGGGCTACGCTACCGGTCAATTCGGCAAGAACCATCTGGGCGATCGTGATGAGCATTTGCCCACCATGCATGGCTTCGATGAATTCTTCGGCTCGCTCTATCATCTGAACGCGGAAGATGAGCCGGAAAATGCGGATTACCCGCGTAATCCTGAATTCCGCCAGCGCTTCGCGCCGCGTGGCGTTTTGAAGACCTGGGCCAATGCGGATGGCACGCAGCGGATCGAAAATACTGGCCCGCTGACCATGAAGCGCATGGAAACGGTGGATGAGGAATTCCTGACCGCGTCACTGGATTTTATTGATCGGCAGCATCGTGCCAATAAGCCCTTCTTCACCTGGTTCAATTCCACGCGCATGCATATCTGGACGCGGCTGAAGGCAGAAAGCCAGGGTAAGACCGGGCTAGGCATTTATCCTGACGGCATGGTGGAACATGATGGCCATGTCGGCCAATTGCTGAAGAAGCTTGATGATCTTGGCATCACGCAAAACACCATCGTGATCTACAGCACCGACAACGGCGCCGAAGTGATGACTTGGCCCGATGGTGGCGCCACGCCATTTCGCGGCGAAAAAGCCACCGCCTGGGAAGGCGGCTTCCGCGTGCCCAGCATGGTCCGTTGGCCCGGCCGCATTCAGCCCGGCCAGGTGCTGAATGATATCTTCTCGCATCAGGATTGGTTGCCCACCTTGGTGGCTGCCGCCGGTGAGCCGCAAATCAAGGAGAAATTATTGGCGGGCCATCGGGCGGGGCGGCGCGATTATAAGGTGCATCTGGATGGCTATAACCAATTGCCACTGCTGACCGGCACCGGCCCCGGCGCGCGGCGGGAAATGTTCTACTTCACCGATGATGGTGATTTGGCAGCGCTCCGCTATGACAATTGGAAGCTGCATTTCATGATTCAGGAACATCATGGGCTTGAAGTGTGGGAACGGAGTTTCACGCCCCTGCGCTTGCCGATGTTGTTCAATCTGCGCTCAGACCCCTACGAAAGGGCGACAGAGTCCATGAATTATGCTCGCTGGCGGATTGAGCGGGCCTATGCGCTGGTGCCGGCGCAAGTCTATGTCGGCAAGTTCCTTGAAAGCTTCAAGGATTTCCCGCCCCGGCAACGCCCGGGCAGCTTCAGCCTGGGCGATGCGATGGAAAGGCTGCGCCGCGGTTCGGCGAATTAGGCTGGCATGAGACGCCGTGCCATGGTTTTCTCATGGCGCGGCGCATCCCCATGAATTGGCAGGAAAAGACATGAGGTTGACAAAATGATTCAGCACCTCCCGAAAACATTGCCTTGGGGGCATCACAAAGCGACATCTGCGCGCCTTTTGTCCGCGTCGCTTTGGCTACTGCTTTCGGCCCTTATCCTGCCAGCACAGGCGCAAACCATCCCGCGTGCAGAACCAGGATGGCAGTTTTCCGTAACACCCTATGCCTGGGTGCCATCCATCAATGGCACGCTGCGTTATCAGCTCCCAGGCCAGCCGGGGCCGGATTCTGCGGATGTTGGCGCCGATAGTATCAGCGTGCTGGAAGCGCTCAATTTCGCGGCAATGATATCCGCCGAAGCGCGTTATCAGCGTTATTCCGTGCTGACAGACCTTATCTACATGGATCTTGGCGCCAGTGGCAGCAAAGTCCGCGATGTGAACTTCGGCGGTGGTGGCGGCTCTGGCGTGGGGGCCAATCTTGATCGCGGCACGGAATCTTCCTTGAGTGGCAGCGTATGGACCCTGATGGGTGGCTATACCGTCATGCAAGGGGATTGGGGCCATGCGGATATCGTTGGCGGTTTTCGGCTGTTTTCATTGAATGCGGAAACCAATATTCGCCTTGCCGGCGATGTGACGGCGCCGGGCGGCTCCGCCAGTTTCAGCCGTAATGCGAAGCTGAGTGACAGTGCCACCTTGTTCGATGGCATCATCGGCATGCGTGGGCGCCTTGTTGTCGGCAAAGGGTTTTATGCGCCCTATGCTTTCGACATCGGCACGGGCAGTTCAACGCTCACTTGGCAGGCTTCCGCCGGGCTTGGATACCAATTTAGCTGGGGCGGTGTCGCGCTTGGGTATCGCCATCTTTCCTATGAGCAAAGCAGCAAGAATCTGGTGCAGGATCTATCCTTCAGCGGCCCATTCCTGGCCTTGAATTTCACCTTTTGATCTGGCGATGCGTCACGCGCAAGGGAGAATGAGATGAATACATCAATACCGCATCTTGGTCGCCGCACATTCGGCGTGATGATAGCAGCACTGCCAGCAGCGGCACTCGCGCAGGGCGCGGACCCGCTGCCTTCCTGGCGCGACGGCCCGCGCAAGCGTGCGCTGCTTGATTTTGTCGCCGCCGTCACGCGCGAAGGTAGTGCGGGATATGTCCCGCCCGCCGAACGCATCGCGGTGTTTGACAATGACGGTGCTCTCTGGGTGGAGCAGCCGGCCTATCCACAGCTTATCTTCATGCTGGATCGCATTCGCGCCTTGGCGCCCGCCAACCCCGCCTGGCAGCAGGATGCGGTTTTTCGCGCAGCCATCGCGGGCGACATGCATGGCGTCATGGCGGGCGGCAATGAAGGGCTGATGCGGCTCGCGGGCGCCGCCATGGCCGGTAATTCGCCCGAGGAATTTCAGGCCATCGCGGCTGAATGGTTGAAGACGGCGCGGCATCCGAAGTGGAACCGGCCCTATACCGCCTTGGTCTATCAGCCGATGCTGGAAGTGCTGCGCTTTCTGCGTGCTTCGGGCTTCACGAATTTCATTGTCTCGGGCGGTGGCGTTGAATTCGTGCGGGCCTTTGCGGAAGAAACCTACGGAGTTCCGCCGCAGCATGTAGTGGGGTCAAGTTTTGCGTTGAAAGTGACGGAGGATGCCGGGCGCCTGGCCCTGCTGCGCGAACCGCGCGTGGATTTCATCGATGATGGGCCGGGCAAGCCGATTGGCATTGCGCGCCATATCGGCCGGCGCCCGATTGCGGCCTTCGGCAATTCGGATGGCGATTTTGAAATGCTGCGCTACACCACGGAAGGATCAGGCCTGCGCTTCGGCATGATCATTCGCCATGATGATGCGGAACGTGAATTCGCCTATGACCGCGAAAGCCATGTGGGGCGCTTGGCGCGCGCTTTGGACGCCGCGCCGGCGCGTGGCTGGCAGGTGGTATCCATGCGGGAAGATTGGGCACGGGTGTTTCCGTGAACGGTCTAACCCTCAAAACCGCCTAAGCAGCCGGTCTATATAGTCCAACTCCACCGGCGTGCGTTCACGTTCGGCACCGCGGCGGCGGAGTTCCTGCTGCAATTGATGCGAACGCAGCCGTTCCGCTTCGCCCGGCACCAAAGTATCGCCGGCATTATCCTGCGCTGAACCGCCAGTTTCGCGGCGGTCGCGCCCCAGCGGGTCACGGCCTTCGCCAAGCTGGTTTTCCTGGCCCTGCCCTTCGCCGCCTTGCTGGCCGCTGGCCATTCCCTGGCCCTCGCCCTCACCTTCGCCTTCACCTTCGCCAGGTTGCGGCGGGCCGAATTGGCGCTGCATGCGCTGCGACATTTGCCGCCCGCCTTCCGTCAGCGCGCGGATCGCCTGTTGCTGCGCGCCGCGCGGGTCCCGCCCTTCAC
>CAMCHA010000275.1 GCA_945874515.1 Asaia bogorensis | reverse complement strand
AACCACGGGCTGGCCTAGGCGCGCTTGCAAACGCTCAGCCAAGGGGCGGGCGACAACGTCGTTGGACCCGCCGGGCGGGAAGGGCACGACGATTCTCAGCGGCCTCGCGGGCCAGGGCGCCTGGGCGAGCGCTGGGGCGGCAAGCGGCGCAGTGGCGGCCAGTAAAAGGGCGCGGCGGGGAAGGGCAGGGGTCATCAGGTGGTCTCCTGGGCGGCGGAGCTGACAGTTTCGCCTATTGTGGCGCTTCTGCGAAGCGGGCTTGCCCCTGTTCATCACCGGCGGCATTAGCCATCATGTATTTTTCGATGAGGATTCTGGTTGGCAATGGCCGATGACAGGCCTTTCAGGGAATGGCCCTTGGAACAGCTCGCCGAATATGCGGCGCAGCATAAGGGCGATCGCGTCCTGCTTTCCCAATTGCTGATTGAAACCGAACGTCGCCCGGGCGCGCGCGCGAAGCTGATGGCGCGGCGTATTGAAAATTACTTGGCCAATGTATTGACCAAGCTACCCGGCCGTGGCGCGCCGCCCGAAGAAATGCGCCGCTACCTTGCCATTGCAGCGGAAGAAATTGCCGTGCTGCGCAAGCGCTTGCAGGATGCGGAGGTTGAGCTGAAGAAGCTCAAGGAAACGCCTACGGATGGTAGCCCACATGCGCGGGTATATCTTACGCCCAATGCGCCGCTTTGGCTGATTGTGGAGGTGCGCCGCGCCTTTCGCCGGCGCTATCATCCGGACAAGCAGACCGATCCGGTGAAGCGCCAAAATGCCGAGGAAACCTTCAAGCGCGCGGAAGAGGTTTTTGAAAATCTGCAAGGTCGCGGGGAAGATTAACGCGACTGAGAGGGTATTCAGGGCAACCGGACTTGAATTAATTCAGCGCAAAGCCGCGGAATATGCTGGGCGAAGGGGAAGAAGCCGCGCCCGGCCAAGGGCCAACATACTTCATCCCAGGGGCGGCGCAGCGGGTATAGGCGATAGGGGCGCAAGGCATCCGCCACCCAACCAATAGGCGCTTCGGGCATCACCACCGCATCACGCGCCAGAAGATCGGGCAGATCAGCAAGCGCCACGCGCTCAGCCGGCACGCCGAAATGCCGCGCGGCGCGGCTCAGCCCATCTTCCAGCGCGCCCGCAACAAAGCGCTGCACGAGTGGCGCTGCGCCAAGCGGTGAACGTGCTTCAGGGCAGGAAAGCCCCACCACACGCTGCACCTCAAGCCCCGCAAGCGGCAGGCTTTCGGGGTGCAGGTCATCCTCATGCAGCAACAGCACCACCGGGCCGCGGGGCGGCACGGGCAGGGCAGAGATGGGGCGTGGTGCGGGCGGTTCGGCTTCCTGCAAGGGCGCTGGCGCTTCATTCAAGGCACCATGCGGGGCGAAACGCCCGCCTGTGTGGCGCGCGATGTTGTCGGCCCGAGCAACGTAATGCTTGCCCTTGGTATGCAGCCCCGCCACCCAGCGCCAGGACAGCGTATTGGAAGCCGCATCCCCATCCAGCAAATGCCGCAAAAAGAAATCTGCACCCAATTCCCAGGGCAAGCGCAGCGTGAAAATCCAAATGCTTGCAAACCACATGCGCGCGTGATTGTGCAGGTAGCCGGTTTCGATCAGCTCCCGCCCCCAGGCGTCAAAACAGGCGATGCCGGTCCGGCCGGTCACGGCCGCGGCGTAACCCTCAGGCGGGGTTTGCAAGCCAGCAGCGACACGCGTGCGATAATCGGCCCAAACCGCCGGGCGGTGCGCAAGCCAGCCCTTCCAATAGCTCCGCCAAAACA
Organism: Asaia bogorensis; assembly: GCA_945874515.1. Classification (GTDB taxonomy): domain Bacteria; phylum Pseudomonadota; class Alphaproteobacteria; order Acetobacterales; family Acetobacteraceae; genus Neoroseomonas; species Neoroseomonas bogorensis_B. The sequence goes on along the minus strand of CAMCHA010000275.1, from coordinate 2,478 downwards.
CTTCCTGGATGAATTTATCGGCCATCTCCGCGCCATGGGCGGCGAAGGCGGCCGCTATCACCTCCTGCTCAGTGATCAGACGATGACGGATATAGGGGGAAAGCGCCGAGACATGGGCGGGCTTGCCGGGGCCGGGGTCAAAATTGCGACCATCCGCATAGGCCCGGCCCATCAGGGGGGTGAAAGCCGCCAAGCGTTCAAGGGCGGCAGCGCGAGTGGGCAACATTACAGAAAATCAAAAAAGGCCGGAGGGCGCTGCCCTCCGGACCACCAGCCAAAGGCCGAAAGGCCTTTGGAATCCATCATTTGGAGCATTTTCAAGCCAAGTCGCTCCACTTGGCGGCTCGGAAAATGCGACCAAACCTAGCTCAGAGCTTTTCGACCTGGCCGTATTCCAGATCCACCGGCGTGGAACGGCCGAAGATGGAAACGCTCACCTTCAGGCGGCCCTTTTCCTCATCCACTTCCTCAACCACGCCATTGAAGGACGTGAAGGGGCCATCAGCCACCCGAACCTGCTCACCAACCTCATAGATCACGGCGGGCTTGCGGGGCTTGTCCACGCCTTCCTGAACCTGCTTCAGCAAGCGCTCCGCTTCCGCCGCTGGCACAGGCTGGGGCTTGTTGCGCGCGCCAAGGAAGCCAGTGACCTTCGGTGTGTCCTTCACCAAATGCCAGGCATCATCGGTCATTTCCATCTTCACCAGCACATAGCCGGGGAAGAATTTGCGGTCCGTATCAATCTTCTGGCCGCGCCGCACCTCAACCACTTGCTCAGTCGGCACCAGCACTTCGTCGAACTTGTCGGCCAGGCCCTTTTGCGCAGCCTGCTGCTTGATCTGCTCAGCGATCTTGCGCTCGAAGCCAGAATAGACATGCACGACATACCACTTCTTATCGGCCACGGTGCCGTACCTCCTTAAAACCTTACTTAGCCGATACCAAAGACCAGCCGCATGGCCAACTGAATCAGCTGATCCACGACCAGAAAGAAAACCGCAGCCAAGGCCGAAAGCCCCAGCACCAGCCCCGTGGTGATGAGGGTCTCCTTACGCGATGGCCAGGTAACCCTGGAGGCTTCCTGACGGACTTCCCGAACGAATTGCGCGGGATCGAGTTTGGCCAATGTCGGTTCCCCTGAAAAACACTACCGGGTGGCAGCCCTGTCAGACCCCCATCCGAATGAATACTACTTATGCTGGCAGGGGCGGAGGGTCTCGAACCCACAACCTCCGGTTTTGGAGACCGGCGCTCTAGCCAATTGAGCTACACCCCTAAACACGGCCTGAACAAACACTACCCTAGCCGCAGTAACCAAAGGCGGAAAGGCCGAAACCTCTCCGTCCCCAAGGTATCTTACGCAGTGATCTTGGCGACAACGCCGGCGCCGACGGTGCGGCCACCTTCACGAATGGCAAAGCGCAAGCCTTCATCCATCGCGATCGGCGCAATCAATTCCACATCCATCGACACATTGTCACCCGGCATCACCATCTCCACGCCTTCCGGCAGAGACACAACGCCAGTCACATCCGTCGTACGAAAGTAAAACTGCGGACGATAATTGGTGAAGAACGGCGTATGACGGCCACCTTCTTCCTTCGTCAGCACATAGGCTTCCGCCTTGAACTTCGTGTGCGGCGTGATCGAACCGGGTGCTGCCAACACCTGGCCACGTTCCACATCTTCGCGCTTCGTGCCGCGCAGCAGCGCGCCGATGTTGTCGCCCGCCTGGCCCTGATCCAGCAGCTTGCGGAACATTTCAACGCCGGTCACCGTCGTCTTCACCGTGTCCTTCAGACCAATGATTTCGACTTCCTCACCAACCCGCACAATGCCGCGTTCCACACGACCCGTTACCACCGTACCGCGGCCAGAGATCGAAAACACGTCTTCGATCGGCATCAGGAAGGGGCGGTCCACCGGGCGCTCAGGCTGCGGAATATAAGCATCCACCGCTGCCATCAGCTTCAGGATCGCCTGCTCACCTTTCTCAGGATCGCGGTCTTCCAGGGCACACAGCGCGGAACCATGAATGATGGGGATGTCATCGCCCGGGAATTGGTAGCTGCTCAGCAGCTCACGCACTTCCATTTCAACGAGTTCAAGCAGATCAGGATCCGCCATATCAACCTTGTTGAGGAACACCACCAGCGCCGGCACGCCAACCTGGCGCGCGAGCAGAATGTGTTCACGCGTCTGTGGCATCGGACCGTCGGCAGCCGACACAACCAGGATCGCGCCATCCATCTGCGCCGCACCCGTGATCATGTTCTTCACGTAGTCGGCGTGGCCGGGGCAATCCACATGCGCGTAGTGACGGTTGGCGGTTTCATATTCCACATGCGCCGTGGAAATCGTGATGCCGCGCGCACGTTCTTCCGGCGCCTTGTCAATCTGATCATAGGCCGTGAAGGTCGCCCCACCGGTCTTCGCCAGGATCTTGGTGATCGCCGCCGTCAGCGACGTCTTGCCATG
>CAMCHA010000274.1 GCA_945874515.1 Asaia bogorensis | reverse complement strand
CGTCAGTCACGCGGCACCTCTCGTATTTGTGGCGGGCCTGATGGCACACTCCGCAATTCCAGCCCATGCCCGGTAAGCGCTGCATAGTCATCAAGCGCGCCGGACAGGTCGCGCAAGGCCGCGATCACCTCTGGCCGCGCTTCCAGCATGAGGCGCTGAGCGGGGCGCGCCGCTGCATCGCGCGCGGCTTGGCGCAAGGCGGCCAAGCCCTCCGCCAACGGGGTGGTCAGGATTTCGGCCAAAGGCGGGTGGATGCGGTCGCGCACCATCTCAAACAACCCAAGCCCAGTCAGCCCGACAAGCCGCGCCAGCCTATCAGGCGCCAGCGCGGCGCGGAGCGGTTCAAGCAAGGCTTGGCGGCGCTTGGCGGAAAGCCCCGCCACATCCAGAAGGATCGCACCCGAGAGGTTACGCAGCCTGATCTGCCGCGCAATTTCCGGCAAAGCAGTTTCGTTGAAGCGCGCCAGCCCATCGCCAGCGCCGCCGCTATCCAAATCAAGCGCCGTCAGCGCGCGCGTGGTTTGGATGTGCAGCACACCGCCGCCCGGCAAAGCCACCGCGCTTTCGGCCAGCGCAGCGAATTCATCTTCAATCGCGTCATCGAATACCGTGCCATGCTGCGCCAGCACCCGATCACCGAGCGCCACGCGCAGCTGCGCCACCAAACCCGCGCCGGCCACGTGCAGCACCGCCTTCGGATAGCGCGCGGCGAGGCGCTGCGCGGCACATGGCCCGCGCGCCACCAGCCGCGGCGCGCCTTGCGGTGCGGCGGCAATCAGCGTGGCTTCGGCATCTGTCAGCACGGCGGAAAGCCTTGGCCCCTTGCCGGCCTGCGCGGCACGGGTCACGCGCAGCCCCAAAATCTGCCCTTCCTGCACGGCTTGTTTGATTGGCTGGCGCGGCGCGCTGGCGGCGCTTTCCGGCAGGAAGCCGGTTTCATTGCCAGGAAGTGCCACGAAGGCGCCCGACATGGCGGCCGAAATCGTCACCACGCGCCCGCGATGCAGATCGCCAACCCCATCAGGCCGCGCCGGGCGTTCCACCCAGGCTTCCATCAGCCTCCCACCCAGCAGCAGCGCGGTGCGCACTTCGCCAGGGGAGGCTCCCGCCAGGATCAGGGCTTCAGCCACCCGATCCCTCGCAGCATTTGCGTGGTTTCAAACAAGGGCAGGCCGACCACATTGGAATGGCTGCCCGAGATAAAGCGCGTGAAAGCCTCTGCCCGGCCTTGGATGGCATAGGCGCCGGCCTTGCCCTGCCATTCGCCGGAAGCGATGTAATCTTCCATCTGCGCTTCAGTCAGGCGCTGAAAGGTGACGTTGGTTTCGACCAGGCGCTGGATGCGCCGCCCATCAGGGAGCGCCAGCACCACGCCCGTGGTCACGCAATGCCGACGGCCTGAAAGCAGCGCCAGGCAATGCCGAGCCTCGGCCTCGGTCTCGCCCTTTGGCAGGATGCGCCGGCCAACGCCCACCACCGTATCGGCAGCCATGACCATCGCGCCTTCGGCCAAAGGCACTGCCGCTTCCGCCTTGGCTAATGAAAGCCGGGCGGCCAAGGCGCGTGGCTGCTCAGCCTTCAAGGGCGTTTCATCAATATCGGTCGAGATCACGCGCGCGGGCGAAATGCCAAGCCGCGCCAGCAAATCCAGGCGGCGGGGGCTGGCGCTCGCCAATACCAGCGGCAAGCGCGCGGCATCCATGTGCGTTGCGTTACTTGAAGCGGAAGGTGATGCGGCCCTTGGTCAGATCATAGGGCGTCATTTCAACATTGACGCGATCACCGGCGAGCACGCGGATGCGGTTCTTGCGCATCTTCCCGCTGGTATGCGCCAGGACCAAATGCTCATTATCCAGTTTCACGCGGAACATGGCGTTGGGCAGAAGCTCCATCACCTCTCCGCTAAACTCCATCATATCTTCTTTGGGCATCGGACCTCAAGGGTAGGGCGCGCTGAGCGCCAGGGTTTAAGATTGCGGCGCAAAATGATCCTATGCCCCTGCCGGGTCAAGCGCGATCCCGGCGGGGGCATGATTTTGGCTGCAAAACGGTGCGAAAGCGCTACTTTGAGAGCGCCACCGTGTAATCCGCTTCGGTCTTTTCGCGCATTTCGGCTTCGGTCACGCCGGGGGCGAGTTCCACCAGCTTCATCGCTGGCGGGCCGCGCCGGGCGATTTCAAACACGCCAAGATCGGTGATCACCATATCCACGACGCGGCTGCCCGTCAGCGGCAGGCCGCATTGCTTGAGCAGTTTGGGCTTGCCGCCGGCGGTATGTTCCATCAGCACGATCACGCGCTTGACGCCGGCGACGAGGTCCATCGCGCCGCCCATGCCCTTCACCATCTTGCCCGGGATCATCCAATTGGCCAGGTCGCCATTTTCGGCCACTTGCAAGGCGCCCAGGATGGAAAGGTCAATATGCCCGCCGCGGATCATCCCGAAGGATTGCGCGGAATCGAAGAAGGAACTGGTGGGTAACTGAGTGATGGTCTGCTTGCCGGCATTGATCAGATCGGCATCTTCTTCGCCCTCATAAGGGAAGGGGCCAAGGCCCAGCATGCCGTTTTCGCTTTGCAGCTGCACATTGAAGCCGGCGGGCACGTGATTGGCGACCAGCGTCGGGATGCCGATCCCAAGGTTCACATAGAAGCCATCTTCCAATTCGCGCGCCGCACGAGCGGCCATTTCATCGCGGTTCCAGGCCATGGTTTTTCTCCTTATCCCTGGGACTCAGCGCCGGCCGCGGCGGCGGGCGTGTGCTTGCGGACAGTGCGCTGTTCAATGCGCTTTTCGTAGCCGGGCGGGCAGGTGATCATGCGCTTCACAAAAATGCCCGGCGTATGGATGTGGTCCGCGTCAATCTCTCCGGGGCGGACCAAATGTTCCACCTGGGCCACAGTGACGCGCGCCGCGGTTGCCATCATCGGGTTGAAGTTACGCGCGGTCTTTCGATAGACCAGATTGCCTTCGTGATCGGCCATATAGGCGTGAATAATGGCAAGGTCGGCCACAATGCCGCGTTCCATCACAAAGGTCTCGCCATCAAATTCGCGGGTTTCCTTGCCCTTGGCGACTTCCGTGCCAACGCCGGTTTTGGTGAAGAAGGCCGGGATGCCAGCGCCGCCGGCGCGAATACGCTCGGCCAAAGTGCCTTGCGGGTTGAATTCAATCTCAAGCTCCCCGGCCAAATATTGCCGGGCGAATTCGGCGTTTTCGCCGACATAGCTTGAGATCATTTTGCGGATCTGGCGGGTTTTGAGCAAAAGGCCGAGCCCCGCATCATCCACCCCGGCATTGTTGGACACCACGGTCAGGTCTTTCACGCCGGAATCGCGGATGGCTTCGATCAACAGGGTGGGGATGCCCGAAAGCCCGAAGCCGCCGGAATGGATCACCATGCCATCGCGCAACAGGCCGGAAAGTGCCGCCTTGGCATCCGGATAGATTTTCTTCATGGGGTCAGCCCTCATGCCTTGCCGTTTCAGAGGGATCACTAGCCGCTGTTTTGCGTTGCGGGAAGTGCTGGCGCGGCGAATCGCTCGCCATGATATAAGGGCGCATGTCCGCCGCTCCCATCATGGCCCCGCGCCCGGCCATTCGCCTGCTGTCGGAGACCACCGCGAACCGCATCGCGGCTGGTGAGGTGGTGGAACGCCCCGCCGCTGCCCTCAAGGAAATCGTCGAAAATGCGCTCGATGCCGGGGCGCTTCGCATCGCCGTCACGCTCGAAGGCGGCGGGGTGGATCGTATTCTGGTGGAAGATGATGGCATCGGCATGGGGCCTGAGGATCTGGCGCTGGCCGTAGAACGCCACGCCACGTCCAAATTGCCGGAAGAAGCCACACTTTTTCGCATCGCAACCCTGGGCTTCCGGGGGGAGGCCTTGCCTTCCATCGGCGCCGTGGCGCGGCTTTCCATTACGTCTTGCCCGCGCGACGGCGCGGCGCATCGGATCAATGTGGAGGGCGGGCTGAAGAGCGATGTCGCCCCCGCATCCGGCGCCCCCGGCACGCGGGTTGAGGTGCGGGATTTGTTCTTCGCCACCCCGGCGCGGCGGAAATTCCTAAAGCATCCCCGCACGGAAGCCGAACACGCGGTGGAAGCGGTACGCCGCCTGGCGCTCGCCTGGCCGGACGTGGCGTTTCGCGTGGAAAGCGATGGGCGGGAAGTGCTGTCGCTACCCGCCGCCGATCAGGAAGGGCGCATCCGGCAAGTGCTGGGCGCGGAGTTTGCCGCCGCCGCGGTGCCGGTGGAAGCGGTTT
>CAMCHA010000273.1 GCA_945874515.1 Asaia bogorensis | reverse complement strand
GTTGATGCTCCTGAACTTGCGCGGTTGAGCGCAGCCTGGGCGGGGCGGCCTGTCTGGCTCGCCGCCAGCACCCATCCAGGGGAGGATGAGATCATCCTGGCCGCGCATCGGCTGCTCGCCCCGGCTCATCCCGGCTTGCTGACGGTGATCGTGCCGCGCCATCCGCTGCGAGGGCCGGATATCGCGGCTTTGGCTGGGGACTTATCCGTCGCACGGCGCGGCGCGGGGCAGGAAGCGGGACCGGGCGTTGCGGTTTATGTCGCTGATACGCTTGGCGAATTGGGGCTGTTTTATCGCCTGGCGCGCATCGCGCTGATTGGCGGGTCCTTGGTGCCGCATGGCGGGCAGAACCCGCTGGAAGCCGCGCGGCTTGGCTGCCCCATCATCACCGGCCCGCATCACTTCAATTTCGGCGAAATCATCACACGGCTCAGCGCCGCCCATGCCTTGGTGAAAACCCCGGATGGGCCGGGCGCGGCGCAGGCGCTTGCCGGAAATATCGCGCACTTGCTGTCCGATCCCAAGGCGGGGCAAGCCATTGCGGGGGCGGCGGAGGCACTTGCCCAGGACCAGGCCGGCCTGCCGGGGCGCATCGCGACAAGCCTGTTGCCCTTGATCCGCCCGGCGCGGTAACATCCCCCTCCGGGGACGACCAATCCACAATAATCTCGGGGGTCAGCACCGCAAAGACGGCGAAGCCGCGCGGATGGGAAAGCCCGAGGTAAGTGATCCCAGCCCTGCACGCCTGTTGCGCGATGCGGGCACCATGGAAGGTTTGAACGGTTTCATCTGATGCGATCGCCTGGATTCTGGAGCGATAAGCCTGGTGTGGCGGCAGCTTTGCTCTCGCCCATTGCGGCGCTTTACGCGGCTACAACGGCGCGACGCATGGCGCGCCCGGGGCAGAGCTTGTCGCTGCCCGTGATTTGCTGCGGTAACGCCACGGCGGGTGGCGCGGGCAAAACCACGGTCGCGCTTGATTTGGGCGAAAGGCTCAAGGCGCGCGGGCTGGCCGCGCATTTCCTGCTGCGCGGCTATGGCGGCAAGCTGAAGGGCCCGGCCCGGGTTGACCTCGCCAGCCATGACAGCCGGGCGGTGGGGGATGAGGCTTTGTTGCTGGCCGCCATCGCGCCCACCTGGGTTTCGGCGGATCGCGCCGCGGGCGGGGCGGCGGCGCAGGTGGCCGGGGCGCAGGCGATCATCATGGATGATGGGCTGCAAAACCCAACCCTCGAAAAGACGCTATCCTTGCTTATCATTGATGGGTCCTATGGCTTCGGCAATGGCCGCGTGATCCCCTCTGGCCCCCTCCGCGAACCGGTTTTTGCCGCCGCGGCGCGCTGCCAGGCGGCGGTGCTGATCGGTGAGGATGAAACCGGCGCGCTCGCCCAACTACCGCCCGAACTGCCCGTGCTGCGTGCCCGGCTGGTGCCCGGCCCGGAAGCGGCGGTACTTGCTGGCAAGCCCGTGGTCGCCTTTTGTGGCATCGCCAATCCGCGTAAATTCTTCACGACCTTGCAGGAAGCCGGTGCCGTTCTGGCCGCGCGGCATCCCTTTGCGGATCACTACCCCTTCGATGACCAGGAAATCCGCGACATCCTGGCCGAGGCGGAAAAGCTCCGCGCCACCCCGGTCACGACGCGCAAGGACATTGTGCGCATCCCACCGGCACTGCGGACGGGCTTTCAGGTGGTGAGCATCGCCCTTGCCTGGGATGACCCGGCGGCGATTGATGCATTGCTGGACAAGGCTATAGCCGCAAAAGCTTGAAAAACCGTCCGGACGGTATAGTTAGGGGACATGGATGGACCTACCCCTGCCGTTGATGCACCGACACGCATTCTGGATGCGGCTGAAAACCTGATCATCGCCCGCGGCGTTGCCGCGCTGACGCTGGAAGCCGCCGCGCGCGAAGCAGGCGTGTCCAAGGGTGGCTTGCTGTATCACTTCGCCTCCAAGGAAGCGCTGTTGGAAGCCTTGCTGCGTCGGCTTTCCGCCTTCATCGCGCAGGAATTCGCGGCTTGCGTGGCTGCCCAGCCGGAAGGGCCGGGGCGCGTTGCACGTTCCATGCTGGAATGGGGCTTTGGCGAGGGCGAAATGGCTTGCAATGAACGCCATCAGCGGGCCGGCGCGGTCTTTCTGGCCGCCTTTCACCACGACCCAGCGCTTTTGGCACCGATGCGCGCCGTGATTGCGGAAATGCGCGCGGCCGTTGCTGCCGATGGCCTACCGCCCGGCCATGGCGCGGCCATCATGGCCGCCGGCGATGGGTTATTCATGGCGCGGCTATTCAGTCTTTACGCCGCAAGCACAGCCGAATTGGCGGAAATGCGCGCGGCACTTTCTGGACTTTTGGGGGCGCGGCCATGACCAGGCGCGGCAAGATCATCGCTGGGCTTTTGTTGCTTGGCATTGGCGGTGCAGCCTTCTGGCAATTGCGTCCCAGCACGCCGCCCCCCGCGAGCCCCGCGCCTGCCGCCGCCACTGGCCCGATTGGTGTTGGCGCGCTTGGGCGCGTGGAACCGGCATCACGCATCCGCCGGCTCAATCAGCCGGGCGGTATGGCGGTGACGCGGCTTGATCGCCTGCTGGTCGCCGAAGGCGCGGAAGTGGCGCAGGGTCAATTGCTTGCCGAATTCGCTGATACCGCCATGAAGGATGCCGCCGCCGCCCAGAGCGAGGCCGCCGTGGCGGAGGCCGAGGCCAGTCTGGCCCGACTGCGCGCTGCCGGCCGCCCCTCAGAGATTGAGGCGCAGCGCGCGCGAATTGAAGCCATCACCGCGCAGGAAGAAATTGCGCTACGCGATGCTGCGCGCGCGGAACGCCTGGTGCCTACCGGTGCGGGCGCCGCAGCGACAGCGGATCGCAGCCGCGCCATTGCCATAAGGCTGGCCGCCGAAAAGCGCGAAGCCATGGCGGCCTTGGATACGCTGCTGTCTTCCCGGCCTGAAGATATCGCGCTTGCCGAAGCACGCCTTGCCGGTGTGCGTGCGGCGGCGTCCAAGGCGCGCGCAGATGCTGAATTGGCCCGCGTACGTGCGCCCATCGCCGGCACCATTCTACGCATTTTCGTCCGCCCTGGGGACCAGGTTGGCGCGGATGGTGTTTTGGAAATAGCCGATCTTTCCAAGCTTGAAGTGGTGGCCGATGTTTATGAGACCGATCTACCGCGCGTGCGCCTGGGTGCTGCGGCGGAAGTGGTTGTGCCCGGCGAAGCGCAGCGTTTCGCCGCGCAGGTAAACGCCATCGGCTGGACCGTGCGACGCCAAACCCAAGCCAGCAATGACCCGGTGGCGGCGGTGGATGCGCGCACCGTCGAAGTGCGCCTGACGCTGGATGAAGCCGGCGCGGCAGCCTTGCGGCGGCGGTCCAATATGCAGGTCCAGGTGGCGATTCGGCCGTGAATGCGCTGACGGAAAATCTGCGCGCGCCGCAGGGGACTTCCGCGTCGGCGCCGCCCGGCAAGGGCCGAGTTTCGCTGCTTGATTGGTTCTTGCTGCCCGCGCGGCTGGCGACACGTCAGCTTTTTTTTGAACGCGCGCGGCTGCTTTCGGCCATTGCCGGGGTGATGTTCGCTGCATTGCTGGTCTTCATGCAGCTTGGGTTTCGCGCTGCGCTGTTTGATAGCGCCACCCGACTTTACGCCGCCATGCAGGCGGAAATTTTTCTGATGAATCCGCTGACCATGGCAAGCTTCCGGCCGGAAGCCATGCCGCGCATTCGTGCCCATCAGGCCCTTGCTTTGCCCGAAGTGGCGCAGGCCGTGCCGGTCTATTTAACGCAAGCCGCCTGGCGCAGCCCGGAAACCGGCGCCAAGCGCGCCATTCAAATGATCGGCTTTGACGTTGAAGCCGGCGCCATGCGCTTTCAGGGCCTCGATAAGATATCTGATGCGTTGCGGCAGGTGGATGCGGCGGGTTTTGACGTGCGTTCCCGCCCGGAATTTGGCGATGTTGCCAAGAAACTTGCCGAAGGCGGGCCGTTTGAGGTGCAGATCGGCAATCGCATGATGCGCATTGTGGGCATTGTGGAAATCGGCCCTTCCTTCGGCGCCGATGGCAATCTGGTGATGAGTGAGGTGAATTTTCGCCGCGTGGTGCGCGGGCGCGATCCCGCCAATGTCGACCTGATCGCCATTCGCCTTGTGCCGGGTGCCGATGTTCAAGCCACCAAGGCCAGGCTCAAGGCGCTATTGCCCGGCGATGTGATGGTGCTGACGCAGCCGGAATTGGTGGCGCATGAACGCCATTACTGGGAAACCGCGACCGCCATTGGCTTCAT
>CAMCHA010000272.1 GCA_945874515.1 Asaia bogorensis | reverse complement strand
TCAAAGCATCATCGGCGACCGTGATGGTCTCCGTCGTGCGCGGGACCTGTAGGTTCAAATCCGCGAAATCAATCGCCGGGTTGGGGTTCACGAAATGCAGCGCGCGCGGCACAAAGCCCTGTTCCAGCATGAGCATGGATTTCAGCAAGCCGGCCATGCCGGCGCCCGCTTCCAGATGGCCGATATTGGCCTTGGCCGAGCCGATCGGCAGGGGCGTCGTGCGATGGCGCGCAATGGCTTGCCCGATCGCCCAGGCCTCGGCCGGGTCGCCAGCTTGGGTGCCGGTGCCATGCGCTTCAAAGGCAAGGAAATCATCAGGATTCGCAGCGCTTTCTTCAATCAGGCCTTTCAGCAACGTGGCCTGCGCGTCTCGATTGGGCAGTGAAATGCCAATGGTGCGCCCCGCTGTATTGCTCGCGGTGCCAAGCAGCAGGGCGCGGATTGGCTCATGCGCGGCTTTGGCATCGGCAAGGCGGCGCAGAATGACCACCCCGGCACCTTCCGCACGCACATAGCCATCCGCCGCTGCGTCAAATACCTGGCAACGGCCGTGGGCAGACAGCATGCCGGCGCGGGAAAAGCCGATGAAGGCGTAGGGCGAGAGCAGCAGATTGACGCCACCCACCACGGCGGCTTCCAAGGATGGATCATCCGCCAAGGCCCGTGCCGCGAGATGCAGCGCGACAAGTGAAGACGAACATGCGGTATCAATGGTTTGCGCGCCGCCGCGCAAATCAAACACATGGCCGATGCGGTTGGACAGGATGGAAAGCGCGTTACCTGTCATGTGAAAGCGGTCACTGGCGGCGGGATCATCCAGACGCAGCTCTGCGAAATCGGTGGACGAACCTCCAACAAACACCGCGATGTTGCGCCCGGCAAGGTTTTCGGGGCGCAGCCCCGCATCCTCAAAGGCATCACGCGTCACTTCCAGCAAAAGCCTTTGCTGTGGATCGGCTTCCGCGACCTCGCGCGGGGAAAGGCCGAAGGCTTCAGCGTCAAAACCCCGAATATCGCCAATTGTGCCGGCGGCGAAACTATAGCTACGGCCGGCTTCACCCTGACGCGGATGATACCAACGCGCTTTTTCGAACCGGTCATCCGGCACTTCGGTGACGGCGTCCACACCATGGCGCAGCAATGCCGCGAAACCGGCGAGGTCAGGCGCACCGGGCAGCCTGGCTGCTGCGCCGACAATGGCGATGGGTTCAAGGCGCCGCTTGCTTATGCGCTTTGCACGACCGCGCATGAGTGCTTCAGGAGCCCAGCATTGAGGGCGCCGCTGGCGCCCTTGGCAAAGGTGCGGCCATGGGGCCCTGGGCAAACCGCCGTGCGTTTGCCGGCACGGACGCGTTGGCAATTTCCTCTAACCATGGGTCCACCAGCGAAAAATGATTCTCCCAGCTTGGTAGTGACCAGCGATCAATCCGGCGCAATTGCGCCTCACGCACCCGGCTATCCTCATCCGTGAAGCCGAGGATCAGGCGACGCCAGCCGAGCCCGTCGAGCGGGTCCAGGTATTCCGGTGCTTCCCCGCCGACTTCGCGTAGCGCCGGAAGGTCGGAACAGATGGCGGGCACACCCAGGGCCAGGGCTTCAGCGAGCGGCAGGCCGTAACCTTCAGTGAAAGAAGGGAATAGCAGCGCCCGCGCCCCCTGCAGCAGCCGCGCTACCGCATTGTCCGGCAAATCCTGATATTCACGCACAACGCCCACCAGCGCCGGGCAGCGCTCCAGCATGTCAAGGATGTTTTCATTTTCCCAACCGCGCCGCCCGACAAGAATGAGCTTTGGTGTATTTGGCCCTAGGCGTTGCTGAAGAACGCGCCATGTATTCAAAAGCAAAAGATGATTCTTGCGCGGTTCAATGGTCCCGATACACACAAAATAAGGTTCGGCGGGCACCGGGAAATTCGCATCCGGAACGTGCGTTTCAATGCCAAGCGGTGCAGTGATAATCGATAGCTTGTTGGGGCCTTGCGGCAAATGCGGCAGAAGGTCCGCCGCGGTTGCGTTCGAATTGGCGATGATGCCATCGGCAAATCTGGCAAAGGTTTCCAGGCGCTTGGCGTGACGCTGAACCCCGGATGGAGTGGCGTATTCGGGGTGCGTCAACGGGATAAGGTCATGGACCAGCGGGACGAATTTTACGCCCCGGCGCTTCAGGGCAGCAATGTGCCCCGGTTTATCGGCCTGCAAATGAGAGACTAAAAGGTGAACAGCCCGGCTCGAATCTCCGAGCGAGCGTGACAAGTCGCGCAATCCCAGCCCAAGACCCAGGCGCGTTATGGCACGAAGGGCAAGTCGCGTGGCTGGCTTTGCGGCGTCGTTCCAGCCTGGTTTGCCAAGGCGCCCCGCCTCCAAAGCCTGAACAAGCTCTGCAACAAGCGTCTGCGGCACGGCCACTGCCGGGCCAACCGGGCCGCGCAACACAAACGTGACGCATGACGGGTCTTTTTTGAGCCAATGGCGAGCATATGCGCGCTCAACCCGATCAATACCGGTTGGCATGGGGCGCCATGCGCCGAAGATCAACCGCGAAATATCGAGGAATAACCTCAAGCTTTCTTCCCTCAAGAGCACTGGCGATCTGAACAAGATGAATGTGTAATTCAAGCTGACGTTGATTTCAATTCACAAAAGGGTCTCCTTGGGGAGCACAGGCTGTTAGAGAGGTTCGATTTGCCTATAAATAGGCAACGTCATCATGAAGCTTCTGCAGCGAAGATCACGTAAATCAGCTCGGCGCCATGAGGGGTAATCATGCCAGAATTTCTTTCTAGACAAGCGAAAGGCGAGAAAAATATAATCTGGAAGCGGTCCGCCACCCCCGAAATCATCGAAGCCCGTCTGGCCAATAGCCTGCCCGGCGCCTTTGGCATCCGGATCCTGGAAGTAGGAGCGGATTTTATCCGCGCTGAAATGCCGGTGGATCGGCGCCATGTTCAGCCCTATGGCATATTGCATGGGGGTGCATCAGTCGTGCTTGCCGAAACTTTGGGCAGTATCGCCACCACCCTGACCCTGCCCGAAGGCCAGCATGCCGTGGGGCTTGAGGTGAACGCGAACCACGTCTCCGCAGTGCCGGAGGGGGAGACCGTCACCGCGCTGTGTCGCCCGCTCCATCTCGGCCGCCGAACCCAGGTCTGGCAGACGGAGATCCATCGGCCCAATGGCAAGCTCGCTTGCGTCTCGCGCCTCACCACCGCGGTGCTGGACCGCAAGGCCGATTAAGCTGGGCTTTTCTGCACCGGCGTGGCCTTGCCGGCTGAACAAAGCGGGCCATAGCGTGATGCGGCAAAACAGGTCACGCTGTAGCTTCGGCCGCGCAAGCCGCCTTTGACATAAGGGGTATCGGAAACAGAATGCCCCGCTCACCGTCTTATGGATTGTTTTTGGAGATGTCATGACCGTGGATCATGTGATTGAAAGACTAAGCGCCGCAGCACCAGGGGTGGCGGCATGAAGCCGCGCGTTGCCGTGATCGGCACGGGGGGCACCATTTCGTCGATGGGGACCGGGCCGCTCGATATTCTGGATTACCTGGCCGATGGCACTGTGTTGGAGGTGAATGGGCTGCTGGCGCGCATCCCCGAGGCAGCATTGGTGGCCGATGTTGTGCCGGTGCCCTTCCGCGCCATTCCCTCCACACAATTGGCCTGGCCGGAATGGAAGGAATTGCTTGGGCTGTGCCACAAGCTGGCAGCGGAAGACCCTGGGCTTGCCGGCATTGTCATCACCCATGGCACCGCAAGCCTTGAGGAAACCGCCTATTTCCTTTCGCTCACGCTGAAGATGTCCATTCCGGTGGTGCTGGTGGGCGCGCAGCGCCCGGCCTCAGCACTTTCCGGAGATGGGCCGATGAATATGGTCAATGCCATTCGTGTCGCCGTCGACCCCGGAGCGCGGGGCTTGGGCGCGCTGGTACTGCTAAATGATGAAATTCAGGCGGCGCGCGATGTGACGAAAACCTCGACACTGCGGATGCAAACCTTCCGCACCGCGGATTTCGGGGTGCTTGGTCATGCCGATGGCGATATGATTGCCTGGTATCGCAAGCCCATTCGCAAGATCGCGCCCGATACGGAATTTGATGTGCGCGGGCTTGATGTGCTGCCGCGCGTGGATATCGCCTATTGCTATGCCGGGGCGGATGGCGCGGCGATTGATGCCTTTGTCGCCGCCGGCGCCAAGGGGATTGTGACCGCAGGCTTCGCGCCTGGCTATGTGACGCCGGCCATGGTGAAGGCGGGGGAAGCGGCGGTTGCTGCGGGGGTGAAGGTGGTGCTTTCCAGCCG
>CAMCHA010000271.1 GCA_945874515.1 Asaia bogorensis | reverse complement strand
GCTAAGCTTCAGTGTTCCTCGTCGCGATCCGTGCCGACTTCGATATCTTCCGCGATATCCTCGGCATCATCCTCCAGCTCCTCGGCGTCTTCGATCGCCTCATCGCCTTCGATATCTTCCACTTCGATATCATCGGGCTCTGCCGCTGGGGTGCCGGGGGCCTTCTTCAGCCGCTCATCGGGTATATTCGCCGCACCGCGCCGCACGCGCGGTTGATCGGCCGGCTGTTCGACACCGCATTTCGGGCAATGCGCCGGGCTACGCGTCATGTCGTAGAACTTCGCGCCGCAACCTACGCAGGTCCGCTTCAGGCCGAGTTCGGGCTTTGCCATGGAAACGCCTCATGAAGACCGCAGGGCGCGGCATAGGGTTTGGGCACGCCACGGGTAGACAGATAGAATCAGCCAAACCGCGACGCGACCCGGAAAATAGGGTGGCGCGCATTGCCACGCCCGGCCCTGCCATGTCAAACGGCCCCCATGTCCACCGCCGCCCCCCGCCCCTTCCGCGCCAGCAAACCCACCGCCCCGCTCTCCGGCCAAGCCGGCGTGGCGGGCGATAAATCCATCAGCCACCGTGCGCTCATGTTTGGCGCGCTGGCGGTGGGCACAACCGATATCACCGGCCTGCTGGAAGGCGAGGATGTGCTGCGCACCGCCGCCGCCATGCGGGCACTCGGCGCCGAGGTGGAGCAGCTTGCCCCCGGCCAATGGCGGGTTTCGGGCCGCGGCGTGGGCGGCCTGACCGAACCGGCCGATGTGTTGGATATGGGCAATTCCGGCACCGCGGCGCGGCTATTGCTGGGCTTGCTTTCCGGCCATCCGTTATTCGCGGTGATGACGGGCGATGCCTCGCTCCGCCGCCGCCCCATGAAGCGGGTGACAGACCCGCTTTCGGCCACTGGTGCTCAGTTCTGGACCCGTGAGGGTGGCCGCCTGCCACTGGCCGTACGTGGCGCGCAGGACCCGCTGCCCTTGGATTATCGCCTGCCCGTTGCCTCAGCGCAGGTCAAAAGCGCCTGCCTGCTGGCTGGGCTTTGTGCGCCAGGCATCACCCGCGTGGTAGAACCGGAACCCACGCGCGACCATACGGAAAACATGCTGCGCCATTTCGGCGCCATGGTGGCCGTGGAAGACACAGCCGAAGGCCGCGTCATCCGCCTGGATGGCCAGCCGGACTTGAAGGCTGCCCCAATCAGCGTGCCGGGCGATCCATCCTCAGCCTCCTTCCCGCTGGTGGCGGCACTTTTGGTGCCCGGGTCACGGATCCGCCTCACGCAAATCGGGCTCAACCCCCTCCGCACCGGGCTTTTCACCACGCTCAGGGAAATGGGTGCCGCGCTCAAGATCGAAAATGCCCGACTCGAAGGCGGTGAGGCCGTGGGCGATATCATCGCCGAATATACCGCGCTAAGGGCTGTGGATGTGCCGCCCGGGCGAGCACCTTCGATGATTGACGAATACCCCGTCCTGGCCGTGGCGGCTTCCTTCGCGAAGGGCACCACGCGTATGCGCGGCCTTGCTGAATTGCGCGTGAAGGAAAGCGACCGGCTGGCGGCCACCGCCGCGCTGCTGGAAGCCAATGGCGCCAAGGTCAGCATTGAAGGCGATGATCTGCTGGTCCATGGCACGGGGGCACCGCCCGCCGGCGGTGGGCTGGTGACCACGCATATGGATCACCGCATCGCCATGGCCGCCCTGGTGATGGGTTTCGCCACGCAAAACCCCGTCACGGTAGATGACGCCAGCTTCATTGATACCTCCTTCCCCGGCTTTGCCGCGCTGATGAACCGCCTGGCCGGGTCGGACGCGATCCGCGCCGCATGAGGCTGCCTGCCGGCACGGTGATTGCCGGTGCCCCCGGCACCGTGATTGCAGTCGACGGCCCCGCCGCCGCGGGCAAGGGCACGCTGGCCCGACGCCTGGCTGCCGAGCTTGGCCTGCCTTACCTCGATACCGGCCTGCTCTACCGCGCGGTCGGAAGGCGGGTGCTGGATCGCGGCATAGACCCCCAGGACGCCCGCGTGGCCGAAGCCGAAGCCCGCGCGCTCACGCCCGAAGACCTCGCGCGCGGCGATTTGCGCGGCTCGCTCGCTGACATGGCGGCAAGCAAGGTCGCGGCCATCCCCGCCGTGCGCGCTGCCCTGCTCGATTTCCAGCGCCGCTTCGGCGCCGCTGAGGGCGCAGTGCTGGATGGGCGGGATATCGGCACTGTGGTTTTCCCTGATGCGCGGGTGAAGCTTTTCATCACCGCAAGTGTGGCCGAACGCGCCCGCCGGCGTTTTCTGGAACTCGCCGCCCGAGGTGTCGCCGCCGACCCCGCCCAGGTGGAAGCTGAAATCCGAGACCGCGACGCGCAAGACGCCAATCGCCCTGTGGCGCCGCTGAAACCCGCACCGGATGCCATCGAAATAGACACAACCGCGCTGAATGCTGAGCAAGCCTTCAACGCCGCCCTCGCATTGATCCGCAAAAGGCTTGAATCCGCTTGACGTGCCAAGCGGTCAGGCTCTAAGGACCCGTATCTTGTTCCGGTGTAAGTCGGCGCAAAGCTCATCATTGAGCCGGCAAAGGGCGGACCGTTATCCTGCCCGCCACATCTGGGCCTGCCAGCGCAAAGCGCCGGGGCCAAGCCGTGCTTCCCCCAAGGGTGGAAGGGCGCAGACCAAATGGCCGCAGCTGCGGCCCGTACAGGACACATAAACTTCATGGCTACTGCCACCAGCCTCGCCAATGCCGGCGAGGAGGATTTTGCTGCACTTCTCGATGCCATGCTTGGCCCGGATACGGGTTTTGCCGGCTCCGTCGTCACCGGGCGCGTATTGCGCATTGATGGCGATTCCGCTGTTCTAGATGTTGGCCTGAAAAGCGAAGGCCGCATCCCGCTCAAGGAATTCGCAGCCCCGGGCCAGAAGGCTGAAGTGAAGCCCGGCGATGTCTATGAGCTTTTCGTCGAGCGTTATGAAGATCGCGATGGTTCCATTGTGTTGTCGCGCGAAAAGGCGCGGCGCGAGGAAGCCTGGACGACTCTCGAAAAATCCCACCAGGCCGGCATTCGCGTAAATGGCGTGATCTTCGGCCGTGTGAAGGGTGGCTTCACCGTTGATCTTGGCGGGGCGGTTGCCTTCCTGCCCGGCTCTCAGGTGGATATCCGCCCGGTACGTGATGTGATGCCGCTGATGGGCAATGCGCAGCCCTTCCAGATCCTGAAAATGGATCGCGCGCGGGGCAATATCGTTGTCTCCCGCCGCGCCGTGCTGGAAGAAACCCGCGCCGAACAGCGGAGCGAGCTGATCCAGGGCCTCAAGGAAGGCATGATCCTGGATGGTGTTGTGAAGAACATCACCGATTACGGCGCCTTCGTGGATCTGGGCGGCGTGGATGGCCTGCTGCATGTCACCGACATCGCTTGGCGGCGCATCAACCACCCGTCCGAAGCGCTGACCATCGGCATGCCGGTGAAGGTGCAGGTGATCCGCTTCAACCAGGATACGCAGCGCATCAGCCTTGGCATGAAGCAGCTGATGTCCGATCCTTGGGATGGTGTGGCGCTCAAATACCCGGTTGCCGCGAAATTCTCTGGCCGCGTGACCAACATCACCGATTACGGCGCCTTTGTGGAGCTGGAAGCCGGCGTTGAAGGCCTGGTCCATGTGTCCGAAATGTCCTGGACCAAAAAGAACGCGCATCCCGGCAAGATTGTCGCCACCTCAGAACAGGTGGATGTGATCATCCTGGATGTGGATGAACCGAAGCGCCGCATTTCCTTGGGCCTCAAGCAGGCGCAGGGCAATCCGTGGGAGCTGTTCGTGGAAGCGCATCCGGTGGGTTCCACCATCGAAGGCGAAATTCGCAACATCACCGAATTCGGCCTATTCATTGGTGTCGGCGCGGAAATCGACGGCATGGTTCACATGTCCGACATTTCCTGGGACGAAGCCGGCGAAGCGGCGATGCAGCATTACAGCAAGGGCCAGATGGTCAAGGCGAAGGTGCTGGATGTGGATGTGGAAAAGGAACGCATCTCGCTTGGCATCAAGCAACTTCAGGCCGACCCGGCTGCCGAAGTGCTCGACCGCGT
The DNA here is from genome assembly GCA_945874515.1 of Asaia bogorensis. Classification (GTDB taxonomy): domain Bacteria; phylum Pseudomonadota; class Alphaproteobacteria; order Acetobacterales; family Acetobacteraceae; genus Neoroseomonas; species Neoroseomonas bogorensis_B. The sequence goes on along the minus strand of CAMCHA010000271.1, from coordinate 258 downwards.
GCGCAAGGGCGATATAGTTACCTGTATCGTTACTAAGGTCGAACAGAACGGCATTGAAGTGAAGGTGGATGAGGTGCTTACCGGCTTCATTCGTCGCGCTGAATTAGCTCGTGACCGTGGCGACCAGCGTCCCGACAAATTCGCCATTGGCGAAAAGGTGGATGCGAGGGTCACCGCGGTTGACCGCGCCGCGCGCCGCCTGACGCTGACCATCAAGGGCAAGGAAGTGGAAGAGGAACGCGAAGCCATGCGCGAATA
>CAMCHA010000270.1 GCA_945874515.1 Asaia bogorensis | reverse complement strand
ACATCAAGCCGATCAAAGATTTCCAACCACTCAGCGGAGGTCTTGCCCTTCAACCCACCCGCGCGAATGGCGAAATAATCGCGTGTATTGGAAGTGCGCCCAGCGATGGTCGCGAAACGCGGATCGGTTTTTAATTCAGGCCGGCCAATGGCATCAAAAAACGCATGCGCCTGTGCATCCGTATTGGCTGAGACGCAGATATGGCCATCAGCGGTTGGCAATGGCCGCGCATCGGGGCTGAGGACGCGATGATCACCGGGCGGGCCAAGCGCGGGACGGAAGGACATGGCGCCGAGGTGTTCCATCATCACATAGGCCGCCATGTTTTCGAACATCGGCACCTCAATCGCCTCACCGACGCCGGTTTTTTCGCGGCGGTAAAGTGCGAAGCCAATCATCTGTGCAGCAATCAGCCCGACCGTGTGATCCGCGACCAGCATCGGCACATAGCGTGGCTCCCCGGTGGAGGCTTCAAAACAGCCGGCCACACCAGCGGCACCTTGGATCACCGTGTCATAGGCCGGCCTGCCGGCATAAGGCCCGCCCGAGCCAAAACCCGTGATGGCGCAATGGATCAGGCGAGGTGCGATGGCGTGCAGGCTTGCGGCATCCACACCAAGCCGCGCCTGCGCATCTGGGCGGATGTTGCTGACAAACACATCCACAGTCGCGGCCAGGCGATGCAACGCCGCAAGCCCGGCCGATGCCTTCAGATCAAGTGCAATGGATTTCTTGCCGCGATTGAAATTGAGGAATTTGCCATTCATGCCGGGCGAACGCCCCTTGCCAGCAAGCTGGCGCAGCAAATCACCGCCTGGGCTTTCCAGCTTGATCACCTCCGCCCCGTGTTCCGCGAGAACGCCGGTGCAAACCGGCCCGACGACAACCGAGGAAAGATCAAGCACCCGAATACCCGCAAGTGGTCCGCTCATGGTGCTTCCTTCAAAATTCACCGCTGCAGCTTGGCATGGCGGCGCGGCAGGTCAAACCAGGCCCGCCGGCACGGCGACTGCGCCCTGCATCAGACGCCGCGCACTGCGATAAACCACGGCGCTTTCCGCGTGCCAGCCAGCAGGCGTCTCCCGCACCTCGGCGCCCACGGAAAGAACGCCGGAAGGATTGGCAACGCGCGTTTCATCCACATGCGCCGGCGGCCCGGCCAGGCGATGCGGCAGGCTGCCTGGAATGCGGCTCGCGACACCAAGGCACATGGCACCGGTCAGCGGCACGGCACGATGCGCGCGTTCCATGGAAATCATGCGCACGGCGACGTCGTGGCTATCGGCGGTGAAGCCCGCACCATCAAGCGCATGATAAGCAGCAGGCGGCGCCACCACAGCAATTTTCGGCAAGGCAAGCCCTACGGCTTGGGGCGACGCCGCTAACCCCATCATGACGCCGGCCTTGCGCCGCAGCGCATCAAGCAGCGCCATGCGTGCGGGGTCCGCTTCAATCGCATCAGGGCTTTCCGTACCGGTCAGGCCGAAATCGCGCGCATCCAGAAAAACGCAGGCATTGGCGGCATCTATCAAGCTCACGGCATAAGCGCGCCCTTCGTGATGCAGCGTGTCTTGCGCATTGCCTGTCGGCTGCAGGCGCCCTGTTGCGCCGCCACCGGGGGCCAGAAAATCCAGCCGGATGCGCGCGCCGCTGCCAGCGACACCGGCCATGGTGAAATCCCCGGCAGTGACCGCCTTGCCGCCACACACCGGAAAGCGCGCATGGATGATGCGCTTCGTGTTCACCTGATGGATGCGCACCAGCACTTCCCCATCCGCCACGCTCACCAGCCCTTCATCCACCGCAAAGGGACCAACAGCCGAGGACAGATTACCGCAATTGCTGGACCAATCCACCACGGGCTTATCCACCGCCACTTGCGCAAACAGATAATCCACATCGGCATCGGGATGCGTCGGTGGGCCGATGATCACGGCTTTCGAGAGCGAAGAAATGCCGCCCCCCATGCCATCCAATTGCCTACCATAGGGATCAGGGCTGCCCAATACGCTCAGGAAAATCGCGTCCCGAGCGGCTCGCTCCGCCGGCAGATCGCGCGCGTGGAAAAACACGCCCTTGCTGGAACCGCCGCGCATGAAAATGGCAGGGATAAAGGCTTGATCCATGGGCTTTGCTCCGTGCTTCCAGCCACGCTAATCGGCAATCGCAATCGCCGAAAGCTGATGCCCAATCGGCCCGCCACCGGCCAGCGTATTGCGCCGATGGCTGAAGAAGCGTGCCTCATCCGCCAGCGTGTCATGTGCGAGGATGCTGACCGCGACACCAAGGGCCAAAAGCCGCGCCGCGCAATAGCCAGGCAGATCAAACTGCCAACGCCCTTCGCGCTTGCAGGTTGCGAAAAACCGCGCATCGGCAGGGCTGCGCGCCAGCACCGCATCGCGCAAATCGGCGGCCACTTCATAGGAAGGCTGGTGAATGCAAGGCCCCACCACCGCGACAATATCGCGCCGAGCGCCGCCCAGCCCTTCCATCGCGGAAATCGTTTCTTCCAAAACACCCAGCACCGCGCCGCGCCAGCCGGCATGGGCGCCGCCAATCACGCTGGCCTTGCGATCGGCGAAAAGCACCGGCGCGCAATCGCCGGTGATGATGCCAAGGACAAGACCCGCGCGCCGTGTGACCACACCATCGGCTTCGGGGCGTTGGTCTTCAGGCCAGGCATCTTCCGCCACCACAACGCGTTTGCCATGCACCTGCGTGAGCCCGCAAAGCGCTTGATGAGGCAAGCCAAGCGCCGCCGCCGCGCGGGTGCGATTTTCCCGCACCGCAGCGGCATTATCCTTGCCGGAAAGCGAGCAATTCAGCGACGCGAAAGCCCCCGTTGAAACGCCGCCATTGCGCGTAAAAAACCCGTGCTTCAGGCCCGGTAGCTGCAAGGGATCGGCGGTCAGGAATTCAGCGCTCATGCGGTTTCGAATCCAGCAGGTATTGGCAAGCTTGAATCGCATAGCGCCAGCGCCTTGAATAGCCGGCCCATGGCTTCCGGCGCCGTCAGCCGATGCGCCGCCGCAAGCTGCGCCTGGGCGCGCGCAGGATCAAGCCGGGCCAGCATCGCGGCCCGCGTCATGAAGCCCAGGCGTTGCAGGAAAACGCCCTGCGGCAAAGGGCCATGCGCTTCCGCGCCCGCCCCGCGCGCGGCGGCAGCGAAGGCCGCGAAATCCACATGCGCGGTGATATCCACCTCACCAGCTGCGCTGAGCGGATCAACCGGCTGGCCCGCGCGCATGGCTTGCAGGCTATCGCCAAAACCGCTTTCCGCCGGGCCGTAATCAATCAACAAAGCCGCGCCGCCATGGCGGGCAAGCCGCGCGCCGAGCCAGGTCGCGAAGCCAAGTGCCGCGTCATTCACTTCGCGCAGGGCGCCTTCGGGCGCGTCTTGCGGCAAGGCGATATCGCTTGGCACTTCCAGAAAGGCGCCAGCAGCGACGAAGCGTTCATGCCAAGTGGTACCTCGGCGTATGAATTGCCGAATCGGCAGCGCATCCAGAAATTCATTTGCCAGCAGGATTATGGGTGCTTCCGGCAATGCACCCACATCCTCATGCCAGGTGACACCGGCAGCACCCAGCTTCGCCGTCTGCGCTTTGCGCAAGCGTGGCGATGTCTCCACCAGATGCACGCGTAAGGCCGCGCGAAAATCCGGCATCATTTCGGCAATGGCGCGTAGCGCATCCGCCATCAGGCTGCCGCGCCCAGGCCCGCATTCAACCAATAGCACCGGATCAGGACGGCCCATCGCCTGCCAGGTGACTGCCGCCCAAAGCCCCAGACACTCACCGAAAGCCTGAGATATTTCCGGCGATGTCGCGAAATCCTGAAATGGATCACGCGCGGCGTAATAGGCCGCCGCGGCGCGCGCCATGAAATGGTCAAGCCTTTCGGGGTGATGTAATGGGTCTCGGTCTCTTTGCGTCACATCACACCCAAAAGCATCAGCCTGACTAAAAAGCGCGCGCCCCTATCCGCGCGTCACGGCGGCATGCGCGGCAAGGCACGCCACATCCACAATCTGATTGACGCCCGCCTGCATGGGTACGATCTGCGCCGAATGCGAAAGCCCGGTCAGCAGTGGCCCGATCACCGTGCTGCTGGTCAGCTGCGGCACAGCGCGCGTCAGGATATGCGCCGCGTGAATGCCGGGCATGATCAGCACATTGGCTGGCCCCGTCAGACGACAGAAGGGGTAAAGCGCGGCCCGCAGCGCGGGGTCCAGCGCCACATCAGCGGCCATTTCGCCATCGAATTCGAAATCAGCGCCGCGTTCAGTCAGCAATTTCACCGCTTCACGAATGCTGCCCGGAATGGTGCCGCGCGGATCGCCAAAGGTGGAAAA
>CAMCHA010000269.1 GCA_945874515.1 Asaia bogorensis | reverse complement strand
GCGCATCGCTTCGGGGATAGGCGCGGCGTGCTGCTCGGCATCGCTTTGCTGATGTTGGGGGCGGCGGTATCGGCCGCGGCAGAGCATGTCGCAACACTGGTCACCGGGCGAGTGCTCATGGGGCTTGGCACGCTATTGGTCATTCTGCTGCTGACCAAAATGGTGCAGGACCGCTTTCTGGGGCGTGATCTTTTCCCCGCCATGGCGGTGTATGTTTTGGGCTGGCCGCTTGGCATCGCCGCGACCCAAGCCACCCTGCCGGGTTTTGTGCCCGAATTTGGCTGGCCTTTTCCTTTTCAGATCGCTTTCATCGCCGGCGGTATTGCCTTTGTGGCCGTGGCATTGGCGCGCGGGCCCGCCGCGAAAACCCCAAGCGCTACGGCGCAATCCGCCAGCGCGCTGACGCCCGCGGAATTCCGCCGCATGTGCCTGGCCGGCGCCTGCTGGGCCACGGTGAATGGCACTTATATGGTGCTGGTGACCTTCGCGCCCCCTATGCTGGTGGCGCGCGGGATTGGCGTGGCCGAGGCCGGCTTCGCTGTTTCGCTCATGTCCTGGAGCAATATCATCGCAGTCCCCGCCGGCGCCTTGCTGGCACGCCGCGCTGGTGTGGCGGTGCCCATGACCATTGCAACAACTTGCCTGGCCGCGCTGGCAGCCTTGGCGCTGCCCTATGCGGGGGCAGGCTGGGCCGCGCCGCTCAGCCTGCTGCATGGCTTATTCTATGCACTCCCCATCACGGTTTTTTCCGCCCTGGCCGCGCAGGCCGTGGCGCCGGAGCGGCGCGCACGGGGCTTGGGGGTTTATTTCGTTTGGTTCTATGCCGGCTGCACCGGTTTTCCGGCCTTTGCCGGCTGGCTGCGCGATGTGACCGGGAGTGCGGAAATCCCCTGCCTTTTTGGCGTGGCATTGCTGGCCGTGACGTTGGTGCTGTTTTTATGGTTTCGGCGGGATTTGGCGCGGGGGTAAGGCGCGGAATGGGTTAGCGACTATATTGCGAATAGGGCGTAGATTTCCGAAAGCGTCACGTTGCCTGCCAGGATCACGTCATCTCCCGAGCCGCCGTTGAAGTTATTGGTTAGCCCATTGCCGATCAACATGTCATTGCCAGCGCCACCGGTGATGGTGATGCCGGACACATCTAGCGCGATGCGCATTGCCTCCACTTGGTCAGGCATGGTCATGCTGACGGAGGTGATGATGGTATCCGCGCCGCCGCCAGCGGTTTCGATAATGCGGTCGTAGGTGTCGGAGATGATGAAAAGGTCATTTCCGCTGCCACCAGCAAGGGTATCGGCGCCATCGGCGCCATCCAGAGTATCGGCGCCATTGCCGCCGGCGAGGCTATCGGAACTGCTATTATTCGTAGTCAGAACATAGAGACTTATGGTACCCGAGCCTGAACCAACCACCAGATCAGGCATTGAATCCCCGTTCAAGTCGGCGAACACAGGCGCGCTGTCATAGCCAACAATGATACCGGCGAAGGGATTAGCAGGGTTTCCGCTGAGGCCATTCATAGGTGTATAACTGCCATCGGTGTTACGACGAAAAGCTGCCAATGTGCCTCCATCTCCACCAACAACCAGATCCGCATCTCCGTCAAAATCGAGATCAGCAAAATGTGGAATGCTGTAAAGGCCTACATCAATACCAGAAAAAGGATTTGCTGGATTTCCATTAAGGCCATCCATCGGCGTATAACTGCCATCTTCCTTGCGCATGAAGGCTGAGAGCGTGCCTTCCGTCCTGCCAAGGACCAAATCTTGATCCCCATCCAAATCGAGATCACTAAAGCTGGGCGCGCTAAAGGCAGCTACTTTAATACCATAAAATGGATTGGCCGGGTTACCACCAGCGCCATCCATGGGTGTAAAGCTGCCATCGGTGTTTCTTCGGTAGGCAGCAAGTGACCCATCGTTACGCCCAACCACAAGGTCCAAAGTTCCGTTCAGGTCAAAATCAGTAAAGCTCGGCGCGCTATAGGACCCGATATCTATGCTCCTGAACGGATTGGCCGGATTGCCTCCCACCCCATCCATGGGCGTGAAGCTGCCATCCGCATTTCGTTGGAAGCTGGAAAGCCCACCATCGCTGCGTCCAACCAGAAGGTCCAGATCGCCGTCATTATCAAAATCGGCAAAGGCGGGTGCGGAACCAGAGCCAATGTCAATGAAGGATAAAGGGTTTGGCTGGGCAGGCAGAAAAGCCCTGGTCACGACACCGGTTCCGCCAAAAAGCCAGTCATTGCCGTCAGCACCCAATAAAGCATCCGACCCATCGCCGCCGTCCAGCGTGTCATTCCCGGCGCCTGCACTGACCGTATCATTACCACCACGGCTATTCAGACTATCCCCGCCTAGGGTTCCATCCAACCAATCGGCAAATTCCGTGACGGGCGGCGCAACGGCAAGCATGGTAGAAATATTCAACCGGCCATCGCTCGCCACGAGGTCATTAACCGAGGAAGTATAAGTCACACTAGTAAACAATACTTCCCTGATTTGTGCACTTGTAGCGTTCGGGAAAAGTGAAGCGTAAAGCGCAACCGCGCCTGAGACATGCGGGGTCGCCATGGAGGTTCCGTTGTAAGAACCATAACCACCATTTGAAATTGTTGACCAAATATCGCTTCCCGGAGCGGCGATATCAACCGAAATGGCGCCGTAATTTGAGAAGGAAGAACGACTGCCGCTGCTGGTGATGGAAGCGACTGAAATGACTGCCTCATGCCCCGTGACAGGTGCGGTAGAATAGCCGTTCGGATAAGACGGCCACGCGTCGTTATTGCTGTTATCATTTCCGGCGGCCGCCACGAAAAGAATATCCTGCTTGGCTGCCGCCGTTATGGCATCAAGCAACCCTTGATTATAAGAACCGCCACCCCAAGAGTTACTCGTGGCCACGAAATTCTCCGCGCTACCGGCAGTACGTGCACTAATGGCCGCGTTTGTGAAATAACTCACTGCACCAATGGCGCCTGCGGTAGAGCCTGATCCTGCAGAGGAAAGAAATTTCAACGCTACCATCTGGATTTGCCAATTAACGCCAACCACGCCAATGGAATTGCCGCCCAAAGCGCCGATGGTTCCCGCGACATGCGAACCATGATTGTGGTCGTCATAAGGATCATTGTCGTTATTGACGAAATCCCAGCCAATCAGATCATCACGGTAACCATTGCCATCTTCATCAGTGCCATTTTCCCAGCGGGCATCATTCAGCAAATCACCAGCTTCAATGCGGCCATTGCCGTTATAATCCAAGACATAGGTCGCATTGGCGGACCCGTTCAGGTCCCGAAAGGTGATCAGCCCATCAAAATCAATATCTGACAGGGAAGCACGCAGCGTGATCGGAATCTCGCGCTGATTGAGCCAAATATTCAGATAAAGATCGGGATGTGTGTAATCGATGCCCGTATCAATAACGCCAATGACATTGGACATGGAACCGGTATGGCCCTGCGCCCAGGCTTCCGCCGCCTGGCTGCCGAATTGATTGACGGGGCTTGAGGCATCGCCATACATTCCCCAAAGGCTGCCATCCGTATAGCGAGCATCATTTGGAGTGGCCTGGATAATGACTTCATGCCCCCCCGCCTGAGCAGCAACACCGGCGCCCAGCCTATGATCGGCAGTCTCTGTAGGTTGAGCAGACAGGTGGGCGTCGCTCCACGAAACGAAGGACGGTGACCCTTGCGCCCCAAAGTCAGCAGGCAGTGTCGCCCAAGACTGAGGCTGCGGGCCAGCCCCATCCAAGTAAGGCAATAAGCTCGCGGCATCCTGGGCAGCCCCATAGAAGACGCCCTCAGCATAGAGGTCCTCACCGAACTCTCTATCGCGCTCGATCAGCTCAAGGAAGGTTTTCCCAGTGACACCACGGATCACCATGCCTTCAGGCTCCAAAGTATTGTCTAGAAATTAATTTAGTCGACTTAGCCAGGGGGTTCAATAGCAAAACACGGGTTCAGCAAAGTCTGATACATTCGCGCAATCGCTTGTTCCGGCGGGATTTGGCGCGGGGGTGAACCCTACTTCCGCGCCAGCACAAACAACCGCCGAAACGGCAGCAACACAGCCCCATCCGGCCCCGGCGGATAGGTAGCGCGCATTGCAGCCGCATATTCCGCCAAAAACCCCTTGCTACCTTCCGGCCCCAGCGCATCCATGAAGGGTCGCAGGCTCGTGCCCATGGCCCAACGCACCACCGGGTCTTCGCCACGCAGCACATGGATGTATTCCGTCACCCACATCTCAAGTTTTGTGACACGCGGGCTGAGCATCGCGTAATAGGCTTCGGACGATAAAATCGGCGGTGCGCTTTTCACGCGCTGCAACACCTCAGCCCAGGGCCCTTCGCGCGCAATTCGGTCCTGTGCCGCACGCAAGGGCGCTGCATGCATGGATGGCATTTGCACGGCCAAAACGCCGCCTGGTGCCAGGCATTCCA
>CAMCHA010000268.1 GCA_945874515.1 Asaia bogorensis | reverse complement strand
CCATGCGCGCCCATGGCAATGCCGACATCAGCCGCCGCCAGCACCGGCGCGTCATTCACGCCATCGCCCACCATGGCAACGGGCCCATTGGCAGCCTCGGCGCGCAAGGCGATCAGCTTTCCTTCCGGGTCTCGGTCCGCAAGCATCGCATCCAAGCGCAGCGCCGCTGCGATGGGCGTGGCGGCGGCGGCGCGGTCCCCTGTCACCATCAAAATGCGCGAAATACCAAGCTGACGCAGCGCGCGCACCGCGCGGGGCGCTTCTTCGCGCAGCCCATCCGCCATGATGAAGACCGCTGCCGCGCGCCCCTCCACCGCCAACCAGCCGACCGAACCGGCAGCACTCACCAGGGCCGCGGCGAAAAGCCCGTTTTCTGGGCCCATGCTGCGGCCAATCAGAAAGCCCTCACTGCCCAGCGTCAGCACCTTGCCATCCACCAGGCCGGAAAGCCCGCCGCCTGGGGTTTCCTCAACGCTTTCGGGGATGGGCAGATCAAAGCCACGCGCACGGGCAGCGGCGACCAGGGCGACGGACACCGGGTGGGTGGAAGCCTGCGCCAAGGATGCCGCCAAGCGCAGCGCCGCATCGCGGCCAAGGGTGGGGGCGGCCTCAATCCCCGCCAACCGCGGCCGACCGGGCGTGAGCGTGCCAGTCTTGTCGAAAATTACGGTGCGGATGCGGGCCAGCCGTTCGAGTGCGGCGCCGCCCTTCACCACAATGCCCCGCCGCGCCGCGCGACCAATGCCGGCGATCAGCGCAATGGGCGCGGCGAGAATAAGTGGGCAGGGGGTGGCCACCACCAGCACCGCCAGCGCGCGGCGCGGGTCGCCGGACATCAACCAGGCGGCGCCGGCCAGGCAGCAGGTCAGGATGATGAAGGCAATGGCCCATTGATCAGCAAGCCGCACCAGCGGCGCACGGGATTGCGACGCCGCCTGGGTCAGCCGGATGATGGCGGCATAGGTGCTGCCCGCAGCCCCGGCGCTGGCGCGCATGCGAAAGGCGCCCCCGGCATTGACAGCGCCGCTGCGCAGCCTTGCCCCTTGGGCCAGCGAAACAGGCAGCGGTTCGCCGGTCAGCATGCTTTCATTGAGCGTCGCGCCGGCATCTTCCAACGTGCCATCGGCGGGTACCGTCTCACCGGGGCGGACCAGCAGCAGATCATCTGGCGCGATGGCATCCAGCGTAATTTCGGTGATTTCGCCATTGCTGATGCGCGCCGCACCGCGCGGGGCACGTGCCAGAAGTTCGGTCAGCGCACCTTTTGCGCGGCCCTCGGCCCAGGATTCCAAAGCCTCTCCACCTGCCACCATCAGCGCGATCACCGCAGCGGTGGCGGCTTCATCCAGCGCCAGCGCGCCGAGGATGGAGAAAAGCGCAATCACATCCACGCCAAGCCGCCCACCCAAAAGCGAGCGGACTACGCCAATCGCGACATGCAGCGCGACAGGCAGGGAAGCCGCTGCCCAGGCGATAGCGGCATAGGCAGGATAACCAGAAATCTGCAGCGCAATGCCGGCGACGAGCCCAAACAGCACCCAAGCCAGCATCAGCCGCGCGGTGTTCATGGCATGGCGCGCGGTGGGCTATTCACGCATGGGCCCCAATTCGGCGTCTCGATGCACATAAGCTGAGAGCAAAAGGCCGAAGCCGATCATCACTGTCAGCATGGCCGAACCGCCATGGCTGATGAGTGGCAGCGGCACGCCGCCCACTGGAATGGCGCCGGTGACCATGGCGACATTCACAAAGACATAAAGGAAGAAATTGGTGCCAAGCCCAATGGCCAGCAGCCGGCCAAATTGATGGCGCGACCGGAAGGCGACGATATAGCAAAACGCAATAACGGAAAGCAGCATGAATAGGGTTGCGATGGCACCGATGAAGCCAAATTCCTCGGCGATCAGCGTGAAGATGAAATCCGTCTGCTTTTCCGGCAGGAAGTTCAAATGCCCCTGCGTGCCTTGCAGGAAGCCCTTGCCCGACATCCCGCCCGAGCCAAGCGCGATTTTGGATTGGATGATGTTGTAGCCGGCGCCGAGCGGATCGCTTTCCGGATCGAGGAAGGTGGTGATGCGCGCACGCTGATAATCGCGCAAATGATCATAGGCAATTGGGGCGGCAATAGCGGTGGCGCCTGCCATCAGCGCGAATTTCCACCAGCGCATGCCCGCCGCCCAAAACACGGCAGCGCCGATCATGCCGGTGATCAGCGCGGTGCCCAGATTGGGTTGCTTCAGGATTAAACCGACCGGCACCAATACCATCAATGCCGGTGGGATCAGAAACAGCGGATTGCCCATGCGTTCCCATGATGCGCGATGGAACCAGGCTGCCAAGCCCAGCGCCAGCATGATTTTCATGAGTTCTGATGGCTGCAATTGCACGGGCCCGATATCCAGCCAGCGCTGCGCGCCCTTGCCGACATTGCCGTGAAATAGCACCAGCACCAGCAAGCCGAGCGCGAACGCATAACCCACCCAGGCGAAGCGCAGGATGATCCTGATATCAATGAAGGCGATGCTCAGCATGATCACCAGGCAGAACCCGAAACGTAGCGCGTGCTTCTGCGCATAGGCGTCCGGATTGCCGCTGCCCGCTGTCCAAAGCGCGACATAGCCAATGGCGGCGATGCCGCCCAGCAACAGCACAAAAAGCCAAGGCACGCGCCAGAGCTTTGAAACCAAGCCAGCACCGCGACTTTCCGTGAGCAGCCGACGTTCGAAAATCATCGGCCAAGCTCCGCCACGCGCGGGTCGCGGGGCGTGGGCGTGATGGGCAGGCGCTGGAAGGCTTCCACCATTATATCGCGCGCGAGCGGTGCCGCAGCGCCCGAACCGCTGGTGCCGTGTTCCATAATCACCGAAAGGGCAAAGACCGGATTGTCATAAGGCGCGTAAGCAACAAACAGCGCATGAGGGCGCCATTCGCGCGGCAGCGTCGCGACATTGAAGCCCCTTTCGCGCTGTTCGCGGGAAACTCGCCTCACCTGGGTGGTGCCGGTCTTGCCTGCCATGACGCCGTATTGGCCTGGTAGCCGCGCCGCGCCGGCGGTGCCGCCGCCATTCACCACCGCCCACATGGATTCGCGCATCACGCGCAAATCGGCATCGGGGATGCCGAGTGATGGCCAATCCTCGGGCTTGCCACCGCGCACCGGCTGGCCGGCAATGGCGCGTGTCAGATGCGGTTGCACGGCGCGCCCGGTGGCGAGCCGCGCAGTCATGACCGCAAGGGATAGCGGCGTGAGCTGATAGAAACCCTGGCCGATGCCATGGACAATGGTATCGCCAATATTCCACGCATGACCCTGTGCTTGCCGCCAACCACGGGTTGGCACCAGGCCGCGGCGTGTACCGGGCAATTCAATATCCAGATCCACACCAAGGCCGAAGCGATTGGACATGGCGGCAATCTTATCCATGCCGGTGCGACGCGCCATTTCGTAGAAATAGACATCGCAGCTTTGCGCTATGCCGGTGCGCATATTCATCCCGCCATGGCCGCTTCGCTTGTGGCAATGGAAGCGGTTATCGCCGAAATCGAAATGTCCGGGGCAATGCACAGTATCGCTGGGACGGCAGACCTTGGCTTCCAGCGCCGCCAGCGCCACCACCATCTTGAAAGTGGACCCGGGCGCATATAGCCCATTGGTCGCCTTGTTGATCAGGGGTGTGGAGCGTGATGCGGTCCATTGCCGCCATTGCGCTGCGCTGACGCCGGAATTGAAGATATTGGGGTCAAAGGAAGGCTTGGTCGCCATGGCGAGCACTTCGCCATTGCGTGCATCCAACAGCACCGCCGTTGTGCCTTCATCTATCTTATTGCGAATGGCCTTTTGCAGCGCTGTATCCACGGAAAGCTGCACATCCTGGCCGGGAATGCCTTCGCGCCGATCCAATTCGCGGATCACGCGGCCCACGGCATTCACCTCAACCTGCACCGCACCGGCGCGCCCGCGCAGTATGCGGTCATGGAAGCGTTCAAGCCCGGCGCGGCCCACGCGCATGCCGGGCAAATGCACCAAGCCCTCATCGCCCGCTTCCTGTTCGGTTGGCGTGCCGACATAGCCAAGCGCATGCGCCAGATGTTCGCTTTCGGGATAGATGCGCGTTGTGCCCATATCCACCGAAACGCCGGGCAGGTCTGGCGCATTCACCTCAATCGCCGCCATTTCCTCCCAGCTCAGGAATTCGCGCAGGATGACAGGCACGAAGCGGCGATTGCGGCGAATATCGCGTTCAATCCGTGCCTTTTCATGATCCTGCAAGGGCACAATGCGGGAGAAGGTTTCGATGGTGGCCGTTACATCGGCGGTCTGTTCCGCGACCAGCAGGGCGCGCCAATTCAGCCGATTGCCCGCCACCACTTCACCACGCCTGTCCAAAATACGCCCACGCGGTGGCGCGAAAAGCCTGGCGCTGACACGGTTTTCTTCTGCCAAGGTCGCGTAGCGCCGGCCTTCTTCAAT
>CAMCHA010000267.1 GCA_945874515.1 Asaia bogorensis | reverse complement strand
CATCGCAACAAGGCAAAAACACACAGAAACAAAGCCCAGCACCCAGCCATCCAAAGACAGCTAAGCACTATCAACTTCCAAAAAAACCAGATGCAATTGTCAAACAACAAAAAAGAACCAGCAACAGAATGCCCCAAGGCACCCCACATCGCCGGCCCCCTCAACTCCACCAATCATCGGCAGGGCAAAAACACTAGCCAGTAACCACCAACCAGTCAAGCCCAAAAAACGACAACCAACACAGTGAACGGGCTTCTAGTACCACAAACAAAACACGTCAAGCGCCTATCCAATCCCGAAACCAGGCGGCGAAGCGGGGCACCCCCACCTCAATAGGCGTTTTCGGCTCAAACCCGCACAAAGCTTGTATAGCGCCAATATCAGCGAAGGTTTCCGCCACATCCGTCACCGGCCGCGGCGCATCCTGGATTATAGCCTTGCGTCCCAGGCTTTCCTCCAGCACCGCCACAAAGCGCTGCACCTCAACACTGCGATGATTGCCAATGTTCAACAGGCGGGGCTTGCCATCAGTGGGCGGGCGGTCCAGCGCGCCCAAAATTCCCGAAACAATATCATCAACAAACGTGAAATCACGCTTCAGCCGCCCACCTTCGTATAAGGTGATTGGCCTTCCTGCGAGGATCGAATCCGCGAAAAGCCACGGCGCCATATCAGGGCGGCCCCAAGGCCCATAAACAGTGAAAAACCTGAGACCCGTCTGCGGTAAACCAAAGATGTGACCATAGGCTTCACTGATCAATTCATCGGCGCGCTTCGTTGCCGCGTAAAGTGAAATGGGATGATCCACGCGATCATCCTCACGATAAGGCAAATTGCTGTTGCCGCCGTAAACAGATGAGGAGCTGGCATAAAGAAAATGCTGAAGTCGCGGTAAAGACCGCGCCGCTTCCAGCATGACAAGATGTCCCATCACATTCGCTTCGATATAGCTGTAGGGATCAATCAACGAATGCCTGACACCGGGCTGTGCTGCAAGGTGAATGATTCGCGTGACTTCTTGATATTTACGAAATACTTCAGATATCGCCACACGATCAGCCATGTTCACTTCATAAAATGAAAAATTCAGCTGTGCCAACAGGCGATCACGTCGCGCATGCTTCAGGCGTAAATCATAATAAGGCGTCAGGCTATCAATACCGATCACTTTTTCACCGCGCGCCAGTAGTGCTTCGCCGACATGCATGCCGATGAAACCTGCGGCACCAGTCAGGAGAATAGTCATTGCGCGATCAACCGATCTTCAAGCAATTCCAGGATGGCGTGTCCCAGCGAAATATGCGCTTCCTGCACCCGAGCGGTTTCACTGCTCGGCACAATCAAAGCAACGTCACAAAGGGGCGCGGCAACGCCGCCATCACCACCAAGAAAACCGATCGTGCCGATGCCCATCCCGCGTGCGACCTGAAGCGCCTTGATGACGTTCGGGGAACGACCAGAAGTGGTGATGCCGAATAGCACATCGCCCGCCTGGCCAAGGCCTGAAAGGGGGCGCGCAAAGACATCTTCGAAGCCATAATCATTGCCACCAGCGGTCAGCGCCGCGGGATCAAGCGTCAGTGCAATGGCGGGCCAAGAAGGCCGTTCAACCCGCGATCTCAGACGCACCAACAATTCAGTCGCCAAATGCTGCGCATCAGCGGCACTGCCGCCATTACCACAGAAAAACAGCTTCCCGCCGCGGCGTAGTGCGGCTTCGCAAAGATCAACCGCCTGAAGGACGACCCCTGCCATTTCGGTCGCCAGATGGCGACGCAGGGCAATGCCATCCTCCATCATTGCGCGGAAGCGCTCAGCTTCGTTCATGAAAGGCTCCCAGGCTGCTCTACCCACTAGAGGCGGGTCGCGATCCAATAGCACAACCGCATAAGCTCTTGTGGCCGGAAGGCCAAGTTATGGGCACGCTAGGGGTCACTATCCCTTTAAGCGGCACTGGGCTTGCCAATCCTGGACCGCACCGGGCGCAGCCTTCAGGCGCTATCCGTTTTCTGCCGCTCCAATTCGCTCAGCCGTCCACGAAGACCAGCTACTTCCGCACGCAGCGCCGTAATCTGGTCCCCTACGGGATCATCCTCGGTATTGCTCAACCCATACCCGAGCAATGGATCAGTGCAGGGCGTGCCCGCGGGCGGGCGGGCGGGAATGCCAACCACCGTGCAGTCCGGCGGCACATCGCGTGTGACCACGGCATTGGCACCAATGCGCGCCCCCTTGCCGACCGTAATCGGCCCCAAAACCTGCGCCCCGGCGCCGATGGAAACACTGGCTTCGATTGTCGGGTGCCGCTTGCCTGGGCTGCCCGATAGCCCGCCCAACGTCACGCCATGATAAATCAACACATCATCGGCGATTTCGGCGGTTTCGCCGATCACAACCCCCATGCCATGGTCAATGAAAAGCCGTCGGCCAATCTGCGCGCCTGGGTGAATTTCGATGCCGGTTAGAAAACGGCTGAGGTGCGAAATCAGCCGCCCCGCACCGCGCCAGCCGTGCAGCCAAAGCCAATGCGCCAGCCTATGCCACAGCACCGCATGCAGGCCCGCGTAACAGAAAATAGTCTCGAGCCAGGAAGGTCGCGCGGGATCGCGCGCGCGAATACTGCGACCGATTTCAACAAGCTCCGTGACCACGGGGCTACCTCACGCAAGCCATGGCGGTATGGGCAGGCCGCGTTCGCGCAGAAATTCCGGGTTGAACAATTTGGATTGATAACGCGCGCCGCCATCACACAAAATGGTCACCACGCGATGCCCCGGGCCCAATTGGCGCGCAACCTTGATAGCGGCGGCAACATTCAAGCCGGCCGAACCGCCTAGGCAAATGCCTTCCTGCACCAGCAGGTCAAATACCTGCGTCAGCGCTTCCTCATCCGTCACCTGCACCGCGTCATCAATCAGCGCGCGGTCACCAATAAGGTTTCCCGGCACCCGCGCGGCTTGGCCAATACCCTCAGTGATGGAAGACCCTTCGGGCTTCAACTCGCCGGTCTTGACCCAGGAATAGAGCGAGCTCCCCATCGGGTCCGCCAGCACAATACGCGTCGCCGGCCCGCGCGCCTTCAGGGCGCGTGCGATGCCAGCGAGCGTGCCGCCCGTGCCGCAGGAACAGGTGAAGGCATCAATCTGCCCGCCGGTCTGGTCCCAAATCTCGGGCCCCGTGGTTGCCTCATGCACCGCGCGATTGGCAAGGTTGTCGAATTGATTGGCGTAAACCGCACCAAGCTCCTCGGCCAGGCGGCGGCTGAAATGCACGTAATTGCCAGGGTCGGAGAACGGCTTGGCGGGCACCAGGCGCAGATCAGCGCCGATCATGCGCAGAAAATCGAGTTTTTCGCGGCTTTGCGTCTCGGGCACCACAATGATGCTGCGATAGCCCCGCGCATTGGCAACCAGCGTGATGCCAATACCGGTATTGCCCGCCGTGCCTTCCACAATAATACCGGGCTGGCCGGGCGTGAGCGCGCCGCGCGCTTCGGCATCGGCAATGATCCCAAGCCCGGCGCGATCCTTCACCGAACCGCCCGGGTTCATGAATTCCGCCTTGCCCAGAATCTCGCAACCGGTCATTTCGCTGGCGCGCTTCAGGCGTATCAATGGCGTATTGCCGATTGCGCCGGCCAGACCATCCACGATGTTTTGCATGCCCGCCATCGAAACCTCCGCGCCCTTTGCTTGACTATTTGCAAACCATGCTGGCCCGGGCGGAAGGGCGACACAAGCTTCGGAAAATTCTTGTCTTTTTATCGCAATCGGGAAATGGCGCTGCTCTTGAACGCCAAAAACACGAAAGGTATTGCCCCGCGCTGGTCAGTCGGGACTTTTCAGGCAGCCTCACTGCGCGCCTTGCGAGAGCGCCTGTAAAAATGCCGCGCAACAAAAAACACCAAGGCGGAAAGGGCGATGCCGGCGATGGTCCAGCCCAGACGTTCCGGCCCAATCAGCGCCCCCAGGAACCAGCCCGCCGCCACAAAGCTGGCAGCCCAAAGGCCTGCCGCGATGAAATTAAGCGCCGCGAAGCGCGCCCAATTCAGCCCGGCCAGACCGCAAGCTGCCGAGGCGACGTTACGAATCCCATACAGGAAGCGGAAGCTCAGAATAAACCAGGTGCCATAGCGCTGCAGCAAATCATTGACCCTGGCCACTTTTTCATCGGCACCCTTGATTCGGCGCACAATGCGGGGCCCATAGCGCCGCCCCAAGGTGAACCACGTCTGATCCCCCAGAAAGGAACCAAACCAGACCGAGAAGAACAGCAACCAGGGGTCCACCGCGCCAGTGGTCGCGCCTAGGGCAGCCGCAGCCAGGACAAAGGTTTCGCCTTCAAAGAACGCCCAAATAAACGCTCCCAGATAGGCGTAGTGCCCCCAGGACTCCCAGATTTCTGCCAAGACACCGCCCCCGGATATTGGCTATAAACTGGCCCTGATTGGGTAAAAGGGGAAGGGGCGCCCCGATTTTGT
>CAMCHA010000266.1 GCA_945874515.1 Asaia bogorensis | reverse complement strand
ATACCGCGCAGCCTGGCCTGTTCAGCAGCTTCCAGCGCAGCAAAGGCGCCGCGCATGAAGGCGAATTCCGTATTGCCGCCCGCGCTTGGAATCTCGCGCGCTGAGAGCAGCGAGGCCCGCGCCGGGATGGGCTTGAAGGAGGAATCATGGTGCCAATGCCGATTGGCCTTATTGTTCAGCAGTTGCTTATCGCTGGGTGCCGCAATCTCACCGCCGGGGCCGATATTGCTCAGCACAATCACGGCGCTGCCGGCGCCAAGCGCACCGGGGCGCGTCATTTCCAAAGCCCCGAAACCCTGGCTGAAGGCGATTTGCGCCGCATCATCCAAAAGCTGGCCCGGCAGAACCAAAACTGCGTAGCGGTCCAAGGCATCACGCAGCGCTGCCTTGGTGGCATCATCAATGCCACGCGCGACATCAACGCCTTCAATACGTGCGGCGAAAAGCGGGGTTAGCGGTACGGTTTTCATCATGGTCTTTCCTTCCCGAGTGGGAAGGCTAGGCCATGCCCCACCCTCAGAAAAGCCCCTCGATCCGCCCTTCCCCATCCAGGCCGATGGTCTCTGCCGCTGGGCGGCGTGGCAGGCCGGGCATCGTCATGATGTCCCCGCAGACCGCAACAATGAAACCAGCGCCGGCGGAAAGCCGCACTTCCCGCACTGCCAGCACATGATCCACCGGCGCGCCGAGCTTGGTCGGGTCCGCGGTGAAGGAATATTGCGTCTTGGCGATACAAACCGGCAGATGTCCGAAGCCGAGTTCCTCAAACCGCGCGAGGCGCTTCGCCACATCAGCCGGCAGCGCAATGTCGCGCGCGCGATAAATCTGCTGCGCGATGCTGCGGATTTTATCGGCCAGGGGCATGGCATCGGGATAAAGCGGTGCGAAGCGTGCTGATTTCGCCGCGATGCGCGCTTGTACGGCGCGCGCCAGTTCTGCCGCCCCCTTCGCGCCATCACCCCAATGGGTGCAAAGAATGGCTTCCGTCCCTGCTGCCTGGATCGCCGCTTGCACTGCCGCGATTTCCGCATCCGTGTCCGAGGTGAAGCGATTCAGCGCCACCACCACCGGCAGGCCGAACTTGCCCAAATTCTCGACATGGCGCGCCAAGTTGGAAATGCCGCGCGTCACCGCCGCCACGTCTTCTCGCCCAAGATCGGCCTTCGCGACCCCGCCATGCATCTTAAGCGCGCGCACGGTGGCCACAATCACACAGACCGAGGGATTCAGCCCCGCCAAACGGCATTTGATATCCAGGAATTTCTCCGCCCCCAGATCGGCACCGAAACCCGCTTCCGTCACCACCACATCAGCAAGCTTCAGCCCAAGGCGCGTGGCCATGACGCTATTGCAACCATGGGCGATATTCGCAAACGGCCCGCCATGCACCAGCGCGGGAGAACCCTCGATGGTTTGCACCAGATTGGGGGCGAAAGCGTCACGCAAAAGCGCCGCCATGGCGCCATCGGCCTTCAAATCGGCCGCGGTGATCTGCCGGCCATCGCGCGTCTGCCCCACCACCATGCGGCCAAGGCGTTCCTGCAAATCCGGCAAATCCCGTGCGAGGCAAAACACCGCCATAACTTCGGAGGCAACGGTGATGTCAAAACCATCTTCCCGCGGGAAGCCATTGGCGACGCCGCCCAATGACGTATTGATGCCGCGCAAGGCACGGTCATTCATGTCTATCGCGCGGCGCCAGGAAATGCGGCGCGCATCCAGGCCAAGCTCATTGCCCCAATAGATGTGATTATCCAGCATGGCCGCCAGCAGGTTATTGGCGCTGGTGATGGCGTGGAAATCGCCGGTGAAATGCAGGTTGATGTCTTCCATCGGCAGCACCTGCGCATAGCCGCCGCCCGTCGCCCCACCCTTCACGCCGAAGCAGGGGCCAAGGGATGGTTCGCGCAGGCAAATCATGGTGCGCGTACCCAGCGCATTCAGCGCATCGCCAAGGCCAACCGTGGTGGTGGTTTTGCCCTCACCGGCCGGCGTTGGGTTGATGCCCGTTACCAGCACCAAAGCGCCATCGGGGCGGTCCGCCTGGGCGCGGATGAAATCCAGGCCGATCTTGGCCTTGTATTTGCCGTAGGGTTCCAGCGCATCCGCCGGTATGCCCGCGCGGGTGGCGATTTCCGCAATCGGCTTCAGCGTTGCGGCGCGCGCGATATCAAGATCAGTGGCCATGTCATTTCCCCCCGGATGCTCCCCCTCGCATCGCCATGTCGGGGGCGGGCTGTCAAGGGCTGGAATGGGAAGGGTTAAGCCGCTGCGGGCAGGGCTTCGGCCAGCGCATCGCGGAAAACGGCGATGGCGCGCTGCATGTCTTCGGGCGTCAGCGCACCAATTGCGCCAACGCGCATGGTGGGTTCCGCCGTGTTCCAGAAATTGCTGATCAGCACACCACGCGCCTTCAAAGCTTCCACATAGCGCGGAAAATCAAAGCGTGGATCGGCAGGCTGATGTACTGTCACGATGATCGGCCCCTGTTCCGCCCTGGTCACATAGGGCTTGATGCCCATGGCGATAAAGCCATCGTAAAGTGTGTCAGCATTGGCGCGGTACCGCGCATGGCGCGCAGGCTGCCCGCCTTCCTTCTCAAAAAAATCAAGCGCCACATCGAAAGCCGCCAAAGCCTGCACAGGCGGCGTGAAGCGGAAGGAACCAAAGCCCGCGCGTTCCGCATGGGTCAGCACATCGGCCAGATCAAAGCACCAGGACCCTGCCTGGCCGGCACGCGCCTTGATGCTATCAATCCGCGCCACCGCAAAGCCGATGCCCGGCATGCCTTCCAGGCATTTGCCGGAAGTGAACATCAGCGCATCGCATTCGGGGTGCTCGGCCATATTGAAGGGCAAAGCGCCAAAGGCGGAAACCGCATCCATGATCATGCGCCGCCCGGCCTTCCTCACCGCGCGCCCAATACCATCCGCATCATTTACAATGCCGCTGCCGGTTTCGCTGTAGACGAAGGACACATGGGTGATCGTGGGATCGGCAGCGAGTACCGGTGCAATATCTTCTTCGCGCGCGCCGCGCGTATCGGGCAGGTCGAGCGTCACAACCTCACGCCAGATCTCACGCGCAATGCGTTCCATGCGCGACGCATAGGATCCATTCATCGGGATCAGCAGCTTGCCATCCGGCGGCACCAGGCTTCTGATCGCCGCTTCCATCATGAAATGCCCGCAGCCTTGCAGCGGCAGCGTCACATGTTCCCCGGCAATGCCGCCCGCGATATCACGCACCCTTTCCCGGATGCGCGCATAGGTCGGGCGGAAGCCATGATCCCAAGGGGCGATATCCTGGGCCATGGCGGCACGGGTTTCGGGGCGGGTCTGCACGGGACCGGGAATGAGCAACATCATGCGCTAAGCCATGCCAGACCCATCAGGCG
The DNA here is from genome assembly GCA_945874515.1 of Asaia bogorensis. Taxonomy (GTDB): domain Bacteria; phylum Pseudomonadota; class Alphaproteobacteria; order Acetobacterales; family Acetobacteraceae; genus Neoroseomonas; species Neoroseomonas bogorensis_B. The sequence continues at coordinate 1,093 of CAMCHA010000266.1, read as the reverse complement.
ATGAAAACCCCCGCAATCTCGCGCCGCAGCTTTTCGCGGATGGCGGCGGCGAACCCCTCATAATCCTGGCAATGCATCACAAAGGCGCCGGGGCCGCCGATCACCTCGGCAACGTAATGCGTCATCAGCTCAGGCTCCTCATTCAGCACGGCCAACGCATTGATGGTGATGCCTGCCTGCACGCCGATATCGCGGATCGGCCCCGGTGGGCGACCCTGATTATGCGCGCCATCGCCCGAGACATCCAAAACCATCCGCCGCGCGAGTTGTGGCCCTGAGGCGAAAAGGGCGAGGGCCGCCGCCATCCCCTCCCCCAAAGCGGTCGCGCCGGGCGGCACCAGGCGGGGGAGTGCTTCAATCGCCTTCGCCAGCGCGGCCACATCGGCGGGGGTGGCCAGAACCCGCCAGGGAATGGCGATTTCCTGAGCGCGTTCGCCGGACCAGAACAGCATCGCCACGGCTGAAGCCCCCGCTGGGCCGGAAAGCAGCGCCTGCGCAATCTCCGCATCCCGAAACGCCGCGGCATAGCCGCCGATCATCAGGTCAAACTCCGCCCGATCCACGGAGGATGAAGCATCAACGGCCAAGACCAGGGCAAGATCAACACGCTGCATGGCGCCATTATGCCACAGCCAAACTTGCGCTGCGTCAATAACTGCGGGCAGCGATTGCAGTCATGTGGCGCTTCGAAGACAGGAGGATGCCATGCCACATCGCAGCATGGGCGAAATTGGCGTCGTCTCCCGCTATGATTTCCGCGCCAAGGAATATGGGCAATTGGACAAGGAAACCGGGTTTTTTGAGTGCATGAGATAGGCTGAAGGCGCCCCTCTAGCCCTGCCTCCCCGCCCGACCTAGTCTTGCCGGGACGGAGGAACGACATGCCCGAAAGCCCCATAGACAACAAACTTGCCGCCGAGGCGCGCCTGCCCTTGGCTGGCGTTCGTATTCTGGACCTGACACTCGCCCGCGCTGGCCCCACCTGCGTGCGCCATTTGGCCGATTGGGGCGCCGAGGTTATCCGCGTGGAACCCCCCGCCAATGCCGATGGCTTCGGCGGCGATCGCGATGGCTATGATTTCCAGAACCTGCA
>CAMCHA010000265.1 GCA_945874515.1 Asaia bogorensis | reverse complement strand
TCGATCATCTCGATCGGGATATTGCTGTTGTTGTGCATGCCGAAGGACCAGGCATTCACGCCATCCTTGGCGGGGCTGGCGCCAGTGCCGCCAATTTCGATTTCCACCAGCACTTCACGCCCGCCATCTGCTGCTTCGGTCTGGAAGGTGGCCACGTAAGAACCGCCGTAATAGGCGGCCGGCATGCGGTCCGGCAGCGCCTGATGCAGGCAGCCAAACATGACATTGGCCAGCCGATGACAAACCGCGACACGATGCGCAACGGATGCCGGCGCGCGGCAGGATGTGACACTGCCTTCACGGTGACGAATACGAATGGGGCGATAGCAGCCCGCATTGGCTGGCATGGCACCATCCGTTGCCGCGATAATGCTGTAATAAACAGCACAGTTTGACATCGCCGGCGTACAATTGATGGGGCCGCGCTGCTGATCCGCGCAGCCAGTCAAATCAACCTCAATCTCATCGCCCTTGATGGTGATGGAGGCATGCAGCCGCACCGGTTCGCCGGAGACACCATCATCATCCAGGAAATCTTCAAAGCTATAGGTGCCATCCGGCATGGCGCGAATGGCCGCGCGCATTGCGGCTTCACTCTGATCCAGGATGCGGCCCGTTGCTTCAATCAGCGTCGCGGCACCATAGCGCGCGGCAATACGGCGGATGGAAGCGGCGCCAACCTCAAGGCTTGCCAATTGGGATTGCAAATCACCCAGCATGAGGGCGGGCTTGCGCACATTCTGCCCGATCATGGCGTAGATGGCTTTGTTCAACACGCCGCCTTCAATCAGCTTCAGCGGCGGAATGCGCAGCCCTTCCTGAAAGACTTCCGTTGCTGTTGCAGCATAGGAACCAGGCGCCATGCCGCCCATGTCTATGTGATGGCAAAGCGCGCCCACATAGGCCACGCGCTTACCGTCATGGAAAACCGGCTTGAAGACCAATATGTCGTTCAGGTGCTGTGCGCCGCAATAGGGGTCATTGGTAGCAACAACATCATCCTCGTGCCATTCCGCGGCATCTACGAAGCGATCCAGCAATATGCGGAGCGCCGCGCCCATGGAATTCAGATGCTGCGGGATGCGTGCGGATTGCGCGACATTATTGCCATCAGCGTCGAAGACCGCTGTGGAATAATCCAGCAACTCGCGCACCGTTGTGCTGCGGCTGGTGCGCCAGATGGTGATATCCATCTCGGCCGCTGCCGCGGTTAGCGCATTGCGGATCACTTCGATTTCGATGGGGCCGAGGCTCATGGCGCGATCTTCTTTGCAATCAGGGCGCCGCCGACGGCAAGCCTTGCTTGCCAGGCGCGGGAAATCCAATGGGTGGCAAAGGCCTCTTCAATGATGGCGGGGCCTTCGATCAGATCTTCAGCGCCAAGCGCTTCGCGATCCCAGACGGTCACGTCGCACCATTGCTGGCCATCAAAGGCGCGGCGCTTTGCCTTGCGCGCTGCGCGAGACGCCGGGGTTGGTTCGCGCAATACAGGCTTGGCAAGCTTGCCTTTGGCAATGGCGCGCAAGGTGACGATTTCCACGGCTTCATCCTGATTGGAATAAGAAAATCGCTGCTTATGCGTGGCATGAAAGCGCTGAATGAGTTCAGCCAAGGCAGCTTCATCTGGGGCTTGGAGTTCTCCCCATGGGACAAGCAGTTCAAAGGCCTGGCCGTGATAGCGCATGTCAGCGGCAATCGTGATTTCACGTTCATCAGCCGGAATGCCATCTTGTGCCAGTCGCGCATCGGCGGCCTGGCGCAATTCAGCGATGATGTCGCGCATCTGTGGCAGGCCAGCGGCTTCGGCACGCGTCAGCCTTGTGCGCGCTGAATCCTGCACCAGATCGGAAAAAAGGATGCCATAGGCAGAAAGCGTGCCGGGTTCGCGCGGGAAGATCACTTCGGTGATGCCCATTTCCTCAGCTACTTCGATGGCGTGCAACCCGCCTGCACCGCCAAAGGACAGCAGCGCAAAGTCACGTGGATCAAGCCCTTTTTCAAATAGCGAAAGCCGTACCGCGGCGCCAAGATTGGCGTTAGTGACCGTCAGCATACCCGCTGCCGCCTGTTCCAACGACAAATGCAACGGCGCGCCGATGCGTGTTTCAATCGCGGTGCGCGTGGCCGGCATATCAAGCTTGATGGCGCCACCGAGGAAGAACTCAGGATCAAGGCGGCCGAGTGCCAGATTGGCATCCGTGACTGTGGGTTCCGTACCGCCGCGCCCATAGGCAACCGGCCCGGGCCTTGCGCCGGCGCTACGCGGGCCAACCGTGAGCCGCCCAGCGGCATCAACAGACCCGATGGAACCACCGCCGGCACCGATGGTGCGCATTTCAACCATGGGCAGGCGCACCGGCAGACGGTCAATCTCGCCCTGCGTAATCACGGAAACGCGCCCGCCTTGCACTACCGAAACATCATAGGATGTGCCGCCCATATCCACTGCGACCAGATTGGGACGCGCGAGCAATTCCGAAATGCGTCCCGCAGCCAAGGCGCCGCCTGATGGGCCGGAGAGCAATAGCCGCGCCGGTTGTTCAGCCGCCATGCGCAGGCTGCATACGCCGCCATTGGATTGCACCAGGAAAACAAGCGGCGAAAATCCGTCCTCCCCCAAACACTTTTCAAGCCGGTCCAGATAGGCTTTCACCACCGGCATCAGAAGAGCGTTCAGCACAGTGGTGGAACAACGCTCATATTCGCGGATTTCCGGCGAAATATCTGCGGAAAGTGAAATCGGAAGATCGGGGCGCGCGGCCTGGATGAGCGCGGCCAGGCGCTTTTCATGGGCGGGATTGGCATAGGCATGCAGCAGCGAAATCGCGATGGTCTCGGCGCCAAGATGTTGGATGCGATCCAGCAGTGCCGGTAGTTGAGAATCATCCAGCGGTATTTCAGCGCTACCATCTGCGCGCAAACGTTCATGCACCCCAAGCCGGCGGTCGCGCGGGATCAGCGTTGGGAAAGGTTCTTGCGCCAGGCCGTAGATATCGCGTCGGACATGGCGGTTGATTTCAAGCACATCTTCAAATCCCGCAGTGGTCAGCAACACGCCGCGGGCGAGCTTTCTTTCCAGAACCGCATTGGTGGCGCTGGTGGTGCCATGCAGCAGAAGTCCTACATCTGACAGAGCAAAACCAAAGCGTTCCGCGGCTTCCTTGACGCCCGTCAAAAGGCCGATTGAAGGGTCTTCCGGCGTTGTCGGCGTTTTCCATGCTTGCGCCACGCCAAGCCGCGCATCCAGGATTTGCAGATCGGTAAAAGTGCCGCCGATATCAACGGCGATGCGAATGGGGCGCGTGGTAGTTTTGGTGCTCAAGGATTGGATCCGTCGAGAATAAGGTCGGCTCAGGAAACCTGATAGTCACAGCGCCAAATCGGGGATTTACGAAAGAAGCGCTGTAGTCAGAAGATTCATGACAGGACGGGGTAGGCCACGATATGCCTTCTCACTTCGCTGGATGCACCGCCATCCAATGGCGGGCGATATCCACGCGGCGCGTAATCCACACATCGCGCTTTCCCGCCATGTAATCCAGCAGCCTTTGCAGCGCGACTGCGCGCGCCGGGTGGCCGATCAGGCGCATATGCAGCCCAACCGACATCATCTTGGGCTGGCCCTTGCGACCTTCTTCATAAAGCATGTCGAAGGCATCGCGGATATAGGAAAACCACTGATCGGATGTGCCCATCCAGCCGGCATATTTTCCATCATTATTCGTCAGTGAATACGGCACTACCAGATGCGGCTTGTCGTTCACGCGTGTCCAGATTGGCAATTCATCACCGTAATAGTCGCTATCGTACAGAAACCCGCCTTCTTCTACGATCAGACGACGCGTATTTACGGAAGGTCCATAGCGGCAATACCAGCCATCTGGCCGATGCCCGACGGTTTTTTGCTGGCTTTCGATGGCCTTGCGAATGTGATCGCGTTCTTCTTCTTCCGATAACTCGAAATGCTTTACCCAGCGCCAGCCATGGGAACAGACATCATAGCCAGCGGCCTTAATGGCGGCGGCCGCTTCGGGATTGCGTTCCAGCGCCAGCGCGCAGCCGAAAATCGTCAGTGGCAGATTGCGTTCCTGGAACAGGCGATGCAGGCGCCAAAAACCAACGCGACTGCCATATTCAAACATACCCTCGGCTGCCAAATCACGGCCTGATTTCACCTGATTGAGCCCATGCGCTTCGGTCAGGCCATTTTCCGTGACGCCATCGCCGAGTTCAAAGGAAGGCTCGCTTCCTTCCTCATAATTGATCACGAAATTAACGGCGAGTTTCGCCCCACCTGGCCATTGCGGGTCCGGCGGATTTGCGCCGTAGCCGATAAAATCTCGCGTGACTTGATAGGTCATGGCGTCAATTCCTGTCAGGGAGAGGGGGCGGCGTGTCGCAGGGCGCGCCAAATCTTCTCGGGGGTTGCAGGCATATCAGGCGGTATCGCACCACGCAGCGCAAGCGCATCGGCAATGGCGTTCATCACCGTTTGCGG
>CAMCHA010000264.1 GCA_945874515.1 Asaia bogorensis | reverse complement strand
AACTGCGCGCCGATGTGCCGGATGACTTAACGCTTCAACCAGGAACGCGGGTTGACGTAATAGTCGGAGGATCCGCGCTTATGAAAGCCGATCCGCCTGCTTTGGATTGAGGGTTTCCGCTTCTTTGGGGAACGTGTCCTTCGTGAGTCAAATCGCTGCTTGGGTCACATAGGCGCTGACGGCGGCGATTGTGGCGCGCGCAGCGCCAGCAGCGCCAGCGTGGCGGCAATAGCCAGCGCCGTGGTCATCAACAATACAACGGTGGGACCTGCGAAATCCAAGCTCAGCCCGACAATCAACGGAGCCGCTGAGGTGGCGATGTTGGATGGCAAGGCGATCAAACCCTGGCGTCGGCCATAGCCGTTGGGGCCGAATAGGGCGAGCGGCAAAGCGCCACGGCTGATCGAAAGAAGGCCCGAACCACCGCCATGCAGCGCGGCGAAAAGCGGCGCCAGGGCAGGTCCGCCAAGTAGCAACGCCACTGCCGCGGCTGGATGGGACATGGTGGCGATACGTGCGGAAACCAGTGGGTGCAATCGGCGCATTAGCCCGAATTCGGCAACGCGTGCGGCAACTTGCGCTGGGCCTAGCAACGCCGCCGCAGCAACGGCGGCTGCGGGTGTGGCTCCGGCTTCAATCAAAAGGCCAGGCAAATGGGTACCGATGCCAGAATGCACTACACCCTGCGCAGCAAAGAAGAAGGCCAGCAGCATGATGGCGTTGCGCGGGCTTTCACCGCCGGCTGCATCAGGCGCTTGGGGTAATGCGGAAGCCCTTGACCGCGGCAGGCTTGCATAGACGGAAAGGCCAAGAACAATGTGCAGACCAGCCCAAGTCAGGCACGCCTCTCGCGAGCCCCAAGCGTCTTCGATCCAGGCCGTCAGCGGCCAACCGATGGTGCTGGCAAAGCCAGCAATCAGCGTGATGCCACTGATGGGGCCGCGCGCGCCGCGCCCGAACAACACGGCCAGCGTCGAAAACGCAACATCATACAAGCCAAAGGCCATAGCGATTCCAACTACTACCCAGCCAGCCGCCATGCCCCAAGCGCCTGTAGCAAGCGCAAGCAACGCCAGGCCAATGGCAAACAGCACTGAGGAGGTGAGCAAGAGTGGTCGGCCACCATGCGCATCTACCTCTCAGGAAACTAGTTCAGATCATCGCAGGAGGCGCACGGGCGGAAACCCACCTACAGGTCACTGCGAATTCTGCATTGCTGCAGGTTTCGCCACAAATGGCAGATATCGCGAGTCATCGCTGGGCAAAAACAGTTTTTAATGTCAATAAAACTGGGCATTGTTGGGGTCGGTAGTATCGGCTTTGAATTGATCACTGCCCTTCGGTTGACTGCCCATGATCAAGTTGCGGCCATTTTGCTCATCATTCTTGCCTGTGCCGTGGCGCTGTACAGCTTATGCGCAACTCTCAGAAGTTGGCTCAAGTAAACCTATGCTGATGCGCCAAGTAGAGGAACAAGGCCTTTGGCATAATTAGGCCCGCATTCCCCCTGGCCGGCATGGGTCCGCTTAAGAACACCGTGACCCTCAGGCTTCATACTACTGTCACGCTTCTGACGCTGCTTCATCATCTAGGTATTCTACCAGGCCCACCTCTTATTTTCTTCGTTCGCATGACCTTCATTGGAGATGTTACATGCTTGTGAAACGCATGATAGGTGCCGCAGCAGCGGCGGCCATCGCTGTTGGCTTCTCTGCTTTTGAAGCTTCCGCGCAACAGCGCCAGCGCTTCGATTATTGGTACGGCCTGACTGGGCAACTTGGCGAGGTGATGGCCGAGCACTGCAAGCGCTTCAACGAGAGTCAGACTCAGTACGAAGCTGTATGCACGGGTCAAGGCGGTTATGATCGCGCTGAGCAAAACACTATTGCCGCCTATCGCGCCCGCCAGCATCCCACATTGGTGCAGATTTATGACGCCGGAACAGTCAACTTCATGCTGTCGGGCGCGACCTACAACGCGGTGCAGTTCGCCCGTGATTTCAATATGAAAATTGACTGGAATGACTATTTCCCCGGCGTTGCTCTTTACTATGCAACCTCACGTGGGGAAATGTGGTCGTTCCCATATAATTCATCATCCGCCGTGATGTATTGGAATCGTGGCGCCTATCAGCGCATTGGCCGCAATGAGGCTGCCGGTACGTGGGAGCAATTGGAAAACGACCTGCGTTCGCTGAAGGCTTCGGGGCATGCCTGCCCTATGGCGATTGATTTCGACACTTGGCAATGGGTTGAGCAATTCCTTGCCATTCACAACCAGTCAATCGCCACACGCGCCAATGGCTATCAGGGGCTGGACGCGGAGCTGGTGTTTAATCGTGGCCTTCTGCCGCGCCATTTAACCAATATGAAGCGTTGGCTTGATGAGGGTCTGGTGCGTATCCAGACCGCCCAGACGGGTAAGACGCTGGTGCAGGCCTTCGCCGATGGAAGTTGCGCCGTTACAATGTCTTCTATCGCAAATCATGGCGTAGTTGGCTCGACCGCCTCTGGTGGGCTGCAATGGTCTGTCGCCATGCTGCCTGTTTACGAAGGGTTCCAGCGGCATAATTCGCTTGTGGGTGGTGCTTCCCTTTGGGTAATGCAGGGTAAGTCACGCGGTGAATACCAAGCGGCCGCTGCCTTCCTTGACTACGTCGCGTCCCGCGCAGAAGTGGAATGGATGCCGACGGTGACCGGCTATATTCCAATCACCAACGCGGCCTTCCGTCACATGCAAGAAACCGGCTTTTACAGCCGCCCTGGTTTCGCTGGTCGGGAAACGGCCATCACGTCGCTGACTTTCACGCCACCCAACGAAAATACCCGCGGGATCCGGCTTGGCAATTTCACCTCTATCCGTTCGGAGCTGACGTCGGAAATGCAGGCGGCCTATACAGGGCAGAAGTCAGTGCAGCAGGCACTTGATGATGCGGTGGCCCGTGGCAACCAGATCCTGCGTCGCTTTGAACAGACGATGCGTGGTCGTCAACTTCCGTAATCACTACTGGCCCGGGCGTCCTCACGCCCGGGCCATTTCGTAGATAATCTCGGCGGGACGTTGCATGAGCGGTAAGCGCGTTACATTCAAGAATTTTTGGCTGGCGATCCTTCTGATCCTGCCGCAGCTTTTTCTCGTTTTTACTTTTTTCTACTGGCCTGCCGGAGAAGCGCTTTATTGGGCTTTTACACTGGAACCCCCCTTTGGTGGTGAACAGCAATGGGTGGGATGGCAGAATTTTGAAACTGTTTTCGCTGATCCGCTTTATTGGAACTCAGTCAAGCGGTCCCTACTGTTTGCGTTCTCCAGCACAGCTCTTGCCATGAGTATAGGTCTGTTGCTGGCGAGTTTTGTTGACCGCCAACTCGCCGGATATAAGGTTTATCGGTTTATCTACTTTTGGCCCTATGCGGTGGCTGCACCAGCGGTTGGTCTTGCTTTCCGGTTTATTTTCGCCCCCGACGCAGGCTTTGTTTCCGCGATCAATGTTTGGTTCCCCGGCTTATGGAATCCGGCGCTGGATGGGTTTGATGCCATGGTGCTCATCGTGCTGGCTAATGCCTGGTCCATGGTCGCCTATAATTTTATTTTCTTCCTTGCCGGCTTACAATCAATTCCGCGCAGCCTGGTGGAGGCTGGCGCAATGGATGGCGCGGGGGCAGTGCGCCGGATGCGCGATTTGCAGCTTCCCCTCATTGCCCCAACCTTTTTCTTCCTTATCGTAATCAATATCACAGACAGCTTCGTGAATTCCTTCGGTATTGTAGACATTACAACCGGTGGTGGTCCGGCTCGTGCGACCGATCTAATGGTTTTCAAGATCTATTCCGATGGTTTCAAGGGCAAGGATTACTCGCTTGCGGCGGCGCAGTCGCTTGTCCTCATGCTCATGGTCTGCGCCTTGACGTTCATACAATTCCGTTTTGTCGAACGTCGCGTGCATTACAGCTAGGGCATTAGCAGCAATGATCGAACGTACCCCACTCCTCAACTTCACGACCCATGCCATTTTGATCGTGGGTCTTGTGATGCTGCTCTTGCCACTCTGGATCGTCTTCGTCGCTTCCACTCATGATTTTAGGACCGTCAATACTGTACCGATGCCTCTTTGGCCGGGTTCGCATATGGTGGAAAATTACGTCGCTGCCTGGACACAATCCGGCTTCGGGCCAAAAATGCTGAACAGCCTTGTGATGGCCATTGGCGTGACCACAGGCAAGATCGCCATTGCAGCGCTTTCAGCCTATTCTATCGTTTATTTCCGCTACCGGTTACGGATGGTATTGTTCTGGCTTGTCTTCATCACGCTGATGTTACCGCTGGAAGTCAGAATCGTTCCAACTTACGCAGTTGCTGCAAATGCGTTCCGCCCGCTTCAAGTCTTGCTGGATGTGTTCGGTATGTCTTGGTTGCTTGAATCAGTCACTGGCTTCAGGCTTGTACTACCGGAATGGAGCCTGCTGAATTCTTATTCGGGTCTTATTCTTCCATTGATCGCAACCGC
>CAMCHA010000263.1 GCA_945874515.1 Asaia bogorensis | reverse complement strand
CGCTTTCCCCTGCCCTTCCCGCCGAGCCATGTGAATGTCTGGCTAATGGAAGATGGGCCGGGTTGGCTTGCCATTGATTGTTCCATCGCATCCGATCCCACGCGCGATTTGTGGCGCGAAGCCCTGGCGGGCGATGCCTTCGGCGGGCGGCCACTGCATCGGCTGCTGGTGACGCATTTCCATCCGGATCATGCCGGGCTGATGGGCTGGCTGGCCGAGAATCACGGGCTTGTTCCGCTAATGACCAAGATCGAATGGCTGCAGGCCCGCGCGCTATTCTTCGACACAGGCGTTGAGATGGTGGAACACCAGGCGCGCTTTGCCGAAGCCGCCGGCGCACCGGCCGAATTTGCGGATTTCCTGCGTGCACGCGGGCCGCTTTATGTGAAATCGGTCGCGCCACTGCCGCGTGTTTTTGAAGCTATCGCGGATGGGCAGATGCTAAGCATTGGTGGCCACCCCTGGCGCGTGATGACGGGCCAGGGCCATGCGCCGGATATGGCCTGCCTATACAATGCAGAAGACCGCGTGCTGATCGCCGCAGATCAGATTCTGCCGCGCATTTCGCCCTATATCGGCCTACATGCGGGTGAACCTGCCGCTGATCCGCTCGGCGCCTTTCTGACTTCCTTGCAGAAATTCCGCGCCCTGCCGGAAGATGTGCTGGTGCTGCCTTCCCATGGGGAGCCGTTCTACGGCCTGCACGCGCGGCTGGATTGGCTGGCCGCGCATCACGCGGAACGGCTTTCGCTGCTGATGGATGCCATGGCCGATAGCAGCGGGCATGATTTGCTGCCGGTGCTGTTCCGCCGTCCGCTCGATTTACGTAACCTTGGCTTTGGGCTTGGCGAGACTCTGGCCCATTTGCGGCGTTTGCAGGTGATGGGCGAAGTGGCAGTGGAACAAGATACGGCCGGCGTCATGCGCTGGCGCCGCCTGTGAGGAGAAGATGATGACCCCAGACGAAACCATCGCGGCCATTCGCGCCGATGCGCGCTTTGCGGCTGCTTCCGAAAAACTCGCCAACGATCATGCGCGCATGGTGGAAGATTGCATCACCCTCACGCAAATCCCCGCCCCACCTTTTGCCGAGGAAGAACGCGCGGCCGCCTATCTTGCCATGCTGCGCGACCATGGGTTGGAAGAAGTGGAGCAAGATGAGATCGGCAATGTGATGGGGCTGCGCCGCGGCTTCGGCAACGGCGAGATTCTGGTGATTGCTGCGCATCTGGATACTGTCTTTCCCGCAGGGACGGATGTGCGCGTGAAGCGCGAAGGCACCAAGCTTTTTGCCCCGGGCATCAGCGACGATACCTGGTCGCTCGCGGTCAATCTCGGCTATTTGCGCGCCCTTGATGCGGCGGGCATTCGCACGCGGCATGATTTGCTTTTCGTCGGTGATGTCGGTGAAGAGGGCCTGGGTGATTTGCGCGGCATTCGGCATCTTTTCAACAAGGGACGACATCGCGCGCGCATTCGTGGGTTCCTGACCGTGGATAGCCCGCAGGTGGAAGGCATTGTCAGCGGTGGCGTGGGTTCCAAGCGCTATCGCGTGACTTTCCAAGGGCCGGGCGGGCATTCCTATGCCGCTTTCGGGCTGGTTAATCCCATGTATGCCATGGCGGAATGTGCGCGCAGCCTGGCCGCGGTGAAGGTGCCGGATAGCCCGCCCACCACGCATTGCGTGAGTGTGGTCTCGGGCGGCACATCCATCAATGCGATTGCCAATCGTGTGGTGATTGAAGTTGATTTGCGCTCAGCCTCGGCGGCGGAACTTGCCAAGCTTGATCAGGCATTTCTGGAGATTGTGGATTTGGCGGTCGCGACCGAAAACGCCGCGCGTTCCACTGCCAATGGCGCGATTACCGCCGAGATCACACCGGTTGGCGATCGCCCGGCGGGGGAAACGCCGGCGGAGCAGCCGATCCGGGCCTTGGCGGCAGCGGCGGTTGCGGCGGAAGGCTATCGGCCAAGCTTTGAATGGTCTTCGACGGATGCGAATATTCCGATGTCGCTTGGCATTCCGGCGTTGAAGATTGGTGCAGGCGGGCGCGGCGGGCGGGCGCATTCGCTGGATGAATGGTTGGATGTGGAGCCCGCGGAAGCGTTGCGCGGCATGCGTTCCAGCCTGGCGGCTATGCTGGCTATTGCCGGTATGGAAGGGGTGGGCTAAGTGCGCCAAGAAACGGATCTCGCCGGCTGCCTGGACGGGTTCCCTGTGCTGGGAATGATGCTTAGTGTCCGCGCCGATTCGCGCGCGCAGAAGAGGAGAAGCATTTATGACAGGTCATGGGCATGGTGCGGAGCCTGAAGCGGAGGGGGGAGGCCACAAGGGCGTTGCGCTGCTGATTGCCGTTTTGGCGCTGTTTCTGGCGCTGGCGGAAACCGGGGCCAAAGGCTCGCAGACGGAAGCGCTGGCCAGGAATGTGGAATCCGCCAATCTTTGGGCGTTTTTCCAGGCGCGGACCATTCGCCAGACCACGGTGCGCACAGCCGCCGAACAGGCCACGCTTGATCTGGCTAACGCGCCTGAAGGCCAGCGTGCGGCCATGCAGCGCCAGATCGAAGCCTGGCAAAATGCCGCGGCGCGTTGGGAGAGTGAACCTGAAACCCGCGAGGGTCGGCGCGAATTGATGGCGCGCGCGAGGGAAGCCGAGACAAAACGTGATACGGCCCATTCTGCCTATCACAATTACGAAATCGGTTCGGCTGCCTTTCAGGTGGCGATTGTGCTTGCGTCGGCCTCCATCATTACTGGAGTGTCCTTGCTCGCGATCATTGCGGGAGGGCTGGGTGTTGTTGGCCTGGTCTTGACTGGCTTCGCCTTCTGGGCCCCGAACGCCTTGCACCTATTCTGAACTTGTTGTTTTGGCGGGGTCCGGGGTAACACTGTTACCCCGGCGGGGCGGGGGGCAGAGCCCCCCTGCGTTTTCTGACTTCACAAGCCCGTCCCGACGGGCCATCAGTTGCCCATCATGACCGCTTCTGCCCCTCTTCTCGCCCCCGAACGCGCTGCCCAGCTTGCCGCCGAATTCGGCTTGAAGCCTGATGAGTATGAACGGGTCTTGGCCATCCTTGGCCGCGCGCCGCGCTTGGCGGAGCTTGGCCTGTTCAGCGTGATGTGGTCGGAGCATTGCTCCTATAAATCATCGCGGGTTTGGTTGAAGGAATTGCCGACCAAGGCGCCCTGGGTGATCCAGGGCCCTGGCGAGAATGCCGGCGTGATTGATATCGGCGAAGGTCTGGCGGCGGTTTTCAAAATGGAAAGCCACAACCACCCATCTTACATCGAACCCTATAATGGCGCGGCGACGGGTGTTGGCGGCATTTTGCGTGATGTCTTCACCATGGGTGCGCGGCCAATTGCCAATTTGAATGCGCTGCGTTTCGGTGCGCCGGATGCGCCGCGCATGAAGCGCATCATTGATGGTGTGGTGCGCGGCATTGGTGGTTACGGCAATTGCGTGGGCGTGCCGACAGTGGGCGGCGAGGTGAATTTCCACCCGCGCTATAATGGCAACCCTTTGGTGAATGCCATGACGGTTGGTATTGCGCGCGCTGATCGCATTTTCACCGCCAAGGCGACGGGCATTGGCAATTCCGTGGTTTATGTGGGGTCCAAGACCGGCCGCGATGGCATCCATGGCGCCACCATGGCCAGTGCGGAATTCAGCGCCGATTCGGAAGAAAAGCGCCCGACGGTGCAGATCGGCGATCCTTTTGCCGAAAAATTGCTGATCGAAGCCTGCATGGAATTGATGGCGACTGACGCCATTGTCGCCATTCAGGATATGGGTGCGGCGGGGCTGACCAGTTCCAGCGTGGAGATGGCCGGCAAGGGCGGCATGGGCATTGAACTTGAAATGGATGCCGTGCCGCAGCGCGAAGAAGGCATGTCGGCATATGAGATGATGCTGTCCGAAAGCCAGGAGCGCATGCTGATGATCCTGAAGCCGGGCCGCGAGGCCGAGGCTGAGGCGATTTTCCGCAAATGGGAATTGGATTTCGCGGTGATCGGCAAACTCACCGATACCGGGCGCATCGTGATCCGCCATAAGGGCGTGCTGGAAGCCGATATTCCGCTGGCGCCGCTGGAATCCGAAGCGCCACTTTATCAGCGCCCAACGGCGGAAACGCCGAAGCAGCCGGTGCTGGAGGCTTCCGCCATTCCCGATCCGGTAGGGATTGAGACAGCTTTGATGACGCTTGTTGCCTGCCCCGATCTTTGTTCGCGCCGCTGGATTTGGGACCAGTATGACAGCCTGGTGAATGGCCAGACGGTGCAGCGCCCGGGTGGGGCGGATGCGGCGGTGGTCAGGATTGAAGACCATGACCGCGCACTTGCCATGACCACAGATTGCACGCCGCGCTATTGCCTGGCGGACCCAGAGGAAGGCGGCAAGCAGGCGGTGGCGGAAGCCTGGCGGAACATCACCGCCGTTGGCGCGCTGCCTTTGGCGATCACCGACAATATGAATTTCGGCAATCCAGAAAAACCCGAAAT
>CAMCHA010000262.1 GCA_945874515.1 Asaia bogorensis | reverse complement strand
CGCCTGCGCGTCATGAAAAGTCAGGCCCTTGAAGCTGGCGCGGTCATAGCTGCCGGATGACATGGCGGTTCCCCATTGGTGATGTGTTGGGCGCATGGTGCAACGCTTGGGCGCGCTTGTCTCTGCCGCCAAAGCCCTTACGCGCGAAGAGCTTCGCCGATGCACGCAATAACGCCATCCCAATCGCCCGCGCGGCTTTGGCGAAACAGGCGCATTTTGGGGTACCAGGGCGTATCCTCGCGGTCCAAGAGCCAGCGGAAATCAGGCGCAAAAGGCACCATGACCCAGGTGGGCTTGCCCAGCGCGCCGGCCAAATGCGCGACCGAGGTATCAACCGAAATCACCAGATCAAGGGTGGAGATAAGCGCCGCCGTATCGGCGAAATCGCCCAGTTCTGCGCTCACATCCAAAATGCCGGAGGCTTCAAGCGCGGCGCGATCCGCTTCCCGCACTTCCTTTTGCAGCGAAACCCAGACATCGCCTGGCTGGAACAAGGGCAAAAGCTTCGCGAGTGAAAGCGACCGATTGGCATCATTCGCGTGCATCTGGCTGCCGCTCCAGACTAGGCCAATGCGGCGGCCGGCGGGTAGGCGCTGATCCCAGCGCGCGACATCTTCAGGCGGCGCCGTGAGGTAGCCATCTTCCCAGGCGGGGATGGTTTCAAGCCTTGTGCCGAAGGCAAGCGGCAGCGTCAGCAGCGGGCAGTGCAAATCAAATTCTGTCGGCGCTTCATTCTGGCCAATCACGGTGACGGCGGGTTCAAAACCCTTGAAAAGCCGAAGTAGCGGCCCCTGGACGGAAAAAACCACTTTTGCACCGGCAGTGGCAGCAAGCAGGGCATAGCGCGCAAATTGGAGCGTATCACCCAGCCCCTGTTCCCAATAGATGTAGAGCCGCTGATCCTTGAGCGGTTGCTTGCCCCACCAAAGCGGCTTTGAATATTTACGCGCTGCCAAGGTTTTGTGGCGGAGATTGCGATATTCGTAACCAAGCCAGCCTTCTTCGAAGCGCCCCAACACCAGCAGGGCCAAGGCGCGATTCCACAAGGCTTCCCTGTCATCGGGCTGGAGGGTCAGCGCATGATCATAGGAAACC
Organism: Asaia bogorensis; assembly: GCA_945874515.1. Classification (GTDB taxonomy): domain Bacteria; phylum Pseudomonadota; class Alphaproteobacteria; order Acetobacterales; family Acetobacteraceae; genus Neoroseomonas; species Neoroseomonas bogorensis_B. The sequence goes on along the minus strand of CAMCHA010000262.1, from coordinate 3,413 downwards.
AGCGCTTCTTCCAGTCGGTTCAGGTTACCAAGGGCGAAGCCGTAACCCCGATGGGCTGAAGCATCCTGTGGCGCGATTTTTCGGGCAGTTTCTGCGACAATTAAGGCCGCGTCCGGCTGACTAAGAAGAATTAGCGCGGCAGACCGCCAGAGATACCCTTGCACCAACTCAGGATTGATCTTGAGCGCTACGTCTATGGTCGCAAGGCCTTCTGCCGGTCGTCCAAGCGCGAGCAATGCCTGGGCGCGCACCATCAGTCCTGCCGTATCTTCAGGCCTGATCCGCACCGCCGCATCAGCCGCCGCCAAAGCTTCAACAGGACGCTGCAGGCCAAACAAGATCAGCGCCTTATTCACCAGATAGGGAGGCCAGTCCGGACGAAGATTAAGCGCCTTCTCACAGCCGGCAAGCGCATCCTCAAACTTGAATTGATCCATCAGCGCGCAAGCGCGATCATTATGGGCCTCCACATTATCTGGCTTCAATGCGATGGCGCGATCAAGGGCGACAACAGATTGATCCAGGCGCTTCAATTTCAATAGCGCAAAGCCACGATTGTGATGGGTATTGGCGGCCTTCGGGTCCATGGCTACCGCGCGGTCCAGGCTGGATAGCGCTTCCTCATATTGGCCAAGCCGGATCAGCGCGAAACCAAGATTGCCCTGGGCAGCCGCATGGCGGGGGTTGATCGCCAGGGCACGGCGGATGAAGTCTGCGCCTTCCTCCAGCCGCCCCGCCTGTGCCGCGGCCACCCCCGCATAATGCAGCGCATCAAAATTGCGCGGGTCACGATTCAAAATCGCCAGAAAGCCAGCCTGTGCAGCCGCGAAGTCGCGCCGTTGCAGCAGGGCAATCGCCTCGGCAAGCTGTTGTTGGATGGCGCGGGGAGGCTGCTTCAACTTTCGGACCGGGCACCAGTTCGAGGCATTGCGAAGAAGACCAGAGCGCGCAATATGGCGCCCTGCTTCAGGAATAGTGTTAACAGTTTGGCTGCCACTGCGGAATCCCTAGAAAAGCGGGGGGCTCGCCACGTTCCGCGCGGTCGATGGTGGCAACCTGCATCAATCAAGCTTGATGTTATTGGCGCGCACCACGCGGCCCCAGACCTCGATCTCATTATCCAGCCAGCGGCGGAAGGAATCCGGCCCTTCGGCGCGGTTTTCGCCGCCAATTGCGGTGATGCGTTCGGCAATACCCGGCACGGCCATGGCAGCGCGGAGATCGCGCGACAGACGCTCCACCATCGCGGGCGGGGTGCCGCCCTGCACCAGCACGCCCTGCCAGGTGCCGCTTTCCGCTGCCGGCCAGCCGAGTTCCTTGAAGGTCGGCACATCCGGGAAATCCGGCAGGCGGCGCGGGCCGGTCACGGCGATGGGGCGCAATTGCCCCTGCTTGCAGAAGGGTGCGGTGGCGGTGGCGCCATTGATGATCATTTGCGCTTCGCCAGTGGCCACGGCGGTGAGTGCCGCCGCCCCACCGCGATAGGGCACTTGCGTCAGGTCAGCGCCCCAATGCTGCGTCACCAAAAGGCCGGCCAAATGATTGCCCACGCCAATCCCGGCATGGCCGACATTCACGCGGGTGGGGTTAGCCTTGGCATAGGCCACCAAATCGGCGGGGTTATTCACCGGCACGGAAGGATGCACGGCCAGGATATAGGGCGCGTAGATCAGCATCGTCACCGGCGCCAAATCCCGCTTCAGATCAAAGGGAAAGCGCGTATAGAGCGAAGGTGCTGTGGCCAGTGTTGAAACATCAATGATCAACATGGTGTGACCATCGGGCGGCGATTTCGCCACCAGATCGGCACCAATATTCCCGCTGGCGCCAGTGCGATTTTCCACAACCACATTCTGGCCGAAGGATTTGGTGAGTTCTGGTGAGAGCAAGCGCGCTATGATGTCCGAGGTGCCACCCGGGGCGAAGGGCACAATGAAGCGCACTGGCCGATCCAGATTCTGCGCCACAGCGGGCAAGGCAGCCAAGCTTGAAAGGGCAAGCGCGCCCTTCAACGTGTCACGGCGATTCATGGGTTTCCTCCAGTCTTTCAGACTGATGCTTGCGCCGATATCGGGCGCTGTCCAGGGGAGGTTTCAGCCCCGCGGGCAAGTGGCAAGCGCCACCTGGACAAAGCCGCGTGTATCACTTCCCGTAATGGCAAGGTCCAGTTCCAGATTGCCGAGCGGGATGGTCAGGCGCTGGGGCAAGCCCGTCAGGTTTTCCGATCGGCCATTCCAGGTGGTGGTGACATTGACCGCGGCAAGCCGCGCCGCATCTTCCGTGCCGGCCGGCATGGCGGCGGTAATGCGCAGCAGGCCATCCATCAAGCTGGTGCCTTCCTCCGCATTTGGCGCACCGCCAAACCGAATGGCGAAGCGGCGGATAATTGGGCGGCCGTCACAGCGGCGCGGATTTTCAGCAGCGCGCAGCGCTTCCATCAGCCGTTCCGGCGCCACACCAGCCGCCATACGCTGCGCGGCGCTGTCCAGCATATCCGTAAAGGGCGGGCGCGGCACTTCCTGATCATGCCGGGCGCGCCAAGTGCTGGCATCGGCGCGCGCTTGTTCAAGTTCGGCGATAAGACTGGCTTTTTCGCCGGCCGAGGCACTTTCGCGTTCCACCGCTGCCGCCAAACGCGCTTCAAGGGTGGAGACCTCGGCGCGCGCGATCTCCTCCGCGCCACGATAGGCAATGACGCCGAAGCCCAGAAACACCAGCAACAGCATGGCGGCTTGGGACAGGCGCCACAGCCAGCGCGTGGTGCGTTGGCGGCGTTCCCGGTTGCGTCTTTTGCCAAGGGCCATGGGCGTTTCAGCCTTGCAGCAGCGCCCAGATGCGGGGCGGCGTGAGAGGCATTTGCACGCTATCAGCCACTGCACCGCGCCCATGCCGCGCCAGCGCATCCGCCACCGCATTCACCAGCGCTGGCGTGGCGCCGATGGTGCCAAGCTCACCCACGCCCTTCACGCCCAAAGGATTGGTGCGGCAGGGGATGGATTGATCAAGCAAAGTGGTTGCTGTTGGCAGCATATCCGCGCGCGGCAGGGTGTAATCCATAAAGCTTGCCGTCAGTGGTTGGCCGGTGGAGGGATCGTAAATCACCGCCTCACATAATGCCTGGCCAATGCCTTGCAGCGCACCGCCCACCACCTGACCTTCCACGATCAAGGGGTTCACCACGCGCCCGGCATCATTGCTGGAAACATAAAGCGGAATGGCAACTTCGCCGGTATCAGGGTCAATTTCCACTTCCGCAATATGGCAGCCATTGGGCCAGGTGGGGCCGGAGACAGAGCTGGTGGAATCAATGAAAATGCGGCCTTCCGGCTGCTTCGCCGCCAATTCGAAAAGCCCGATGCGCCGATCCGTGCCCGCCACCTGGAAGGCACCGGCCAGATATTCCAGATCAACCG
>CAMCHA010000261.1 GCA_945874515.1 Asaia bogorensis | reverse complement strand
GGCCTGCCGCCCGCCGATAATGCCGACAAGGCAATGAGCGTGGTGGTGGAACAGGCAGGTGAATTATACAGCCTGATCGTGGACCAAGTAGGTGAAGTGCTGCCCCTGCCTACGGCTAACATTTGCCCCAATCCCCCAACACTCGACCCGCTTTGGCGCGACGTATCACTCAGCGTCTATCGCGAAGAAGACCGGCTGATTGTGATGCTGGATGTCGAGCGTCTCCTCAATATCGGATGAAAAAAACCATGCAAAATCGCTCTTGCCTTATCGTTGATGATAGTCCGGTGGTAAGGCGGGCCGCGCGGCGCATTGTGGAAGGTTTTGGCTTTACCGTACGTGAAGCTAAGGACGGCGCCGAAGCGCTGGTTTCCTGCCGCACTGAAATGCCTGAAGCCGTGCTGCTTGATTGGAACATGCCCGTCATGGATGGGCTGGAATTCCTGAAGCATGTGCGCGCTGAACACGGGCCGTCGCAGCCGATCATTGTGCTCTGCACCACGGAAGCGAGCATTGACCGTATTGTGGAAGCGCTGGCTGCCGGGGCGCAGGAATACATCATGAAGCCTTTCGATGCCGGTATCCTGCACGATAAATTCGTCCAGGCTGGTCTGCTTTTGGATGCTGCGTGAGTTTTCCGGCACCAGCCACCACGACGGAACCCGTGCGCGTGATGCTGTGCGACGACAGTGCCGTGCAGCGCGGCATTATGGCGCGCATTTTGGAGTCCGATCCCGGCATCAGGATTGTTCATCGCGCAGCTGATGGGCAAGCAGCGCTTTCCGCACTGGCGGTGACTAAGCCGCAAGTGGTGCTGCTTGATCTGGAAATGCCGGTAATGGATGGCATGACAGCGATACCGCTGATCCTGAAGCAAGCACCAGGCACCGCGATTATTGTTGCCAGCGCGCTGACCCAGCGTGGTGCGGCGGCGGCGATGGCGGCCTTGCGCGCGGGCGCGGTAGATTATGTGCCAAAGCCCACGGGGTCGCTTGGTGGGGCGGCCAGCCCAATCTTTCGCGATGAATTGATCGCCAAGGTGCAGGGCTGGGCGCGCATGCGTCGCGCGCCGGAACAGCGCTTGCGTCCTCCGCCGCCCTTGCCGATCAGCGCGCGGCCGATTTCACGCCCTGCTTCCAGGGCCATGTTGCCGCCGCGCCTATTGGCGGTGGGCAGTTCCACCGGCGGGCCGCAAGCCTTGGCGACCTTCTTCAAGCATCTGCGCCCGCTGCCCATCCCTGTCGCGATTGTCCAGCATATGCCTGCAGGCTTTACCGCCATGTTGGCCGATCATTTGGACAAGCTGGGCGTGATGCCCTGCGCCGAGGCCAAGCATGGGGAAGTGATGCAGCCTGGGCGCATATACTTGGCGCCCGGAGATCATCATCTGATCGTGGAAGCCGGCAGTGGCGATACGCTGGTAGCAAAGCTCGATACCGGGCCTCCAGTGAATTACTGCCGCCCCGCTGTGGATCCCATGCTGCAAAGTGCGTCGCGCGTTTGTTCCGGGCGCGTGTTGGCCGTGATCCTGACGGGCATGGGGCAGGATGGGCTGGAAGGCTGCCGCGGCCTTGTCGCCAAGGGTGGCGCGGTTTTCGCGCAGGATGAAGCAAGTTCTGTGGTCTGGGGAATGCCGGGCGCGGTTTCACGCGCCGGCATCGCCAGCCTGCAATCCCCGCCAGAAGTGCTGGCGGAACGGGTTCTCGAAATCTTCAAATTGCCGAGTGCAAAAACATGACTCCTGAATCTTTTCAGTTTCTCACTGGCCTGGTGAAGGCACGCTCTGGAATCGTGCTGACGACGGAAAAGGCCTATATGTTGGAAACGCGGCTCGCGCCGATGCTCAAGCGCGAAAGGCTGGCGTCGTTGGATGCGCTTGCCGGGCGGTTGCGCAGCGCGCCTTCGCTGCCGCTGGCGACTGAGGTGGTGGAAGCGCTGACCACCAATGAAAGCTCCTTCTTTCGCGATGGCAAACCATTTGAGCATTTGCGGAAAATTCTCCCTGCACTTGCGGCTTCGCGCCCGGCGGGCCAGGCGCTGCGGGTGTGGTCGGCGGCGAGTTCGACCGGGCAGGAAGCCTATTCTGTGGCGATGATCGTCAATGAATTGGGACCGGTGCTGGGCGGGCGCCGCGTTGAGATCATCGGTACGGATTTGTCGCGTGAAGTGCTGGCGCGCGCGCAGGAAGGGTTGTTTTCACAATTCGAAGTGCAGCGCGGCCTGCCGGTGCAATTGCTGGTCAAGCATTTCAAGCCGGATTCGGGGCGCTGGCGCATTTCCGAAGGGCTTCGCTCCATGGTGCGCTGGCAATGCTACAACCTGCTGGATAATCCCGCCATTCTTGGGCGCTTTGATATTATCTTCTGTCGCAATGTGCTGATCTATTTTGATGCAGCGACCAAGACGCAGGTACTGGCTAATATCGCCAATCAATTGCAGCCGGATGGCTATGTCTATCTTGGTGGCGCGGAAACCGTATTGGGGCTCACCACGCGGCTTGTGCCAAGTTCGGGAGAGCGCGGCGCTTACGAATTGATGCGCAGCGCCGCCAAAGCTAGTTAAACCGCCGTCCCGCCTACGGTTAGCCCGGTCAGTTTCAGTGTCGGTTGGCCAACGCCAACCGGCACCCCCTGGCCCTGCTTGCCGCAAGTGCCGATGCCGGGGTCGAGTGCCATGTCGTTGGCAACCATGCTGACCTTGGTCAGCGCATCCGGCCCATTGCCGATCAGCGTGGCACCCTTCACCGGCGCGCCGATCTTGCCGTTTTCGATCAGGTAAGCTTCCGAAGCGCTGAAGACGAATTTGCCGGAGGTGATATCCACCTGCCCGCCGCCGAAATTCACCGCGTAAAGCCCGCGCTTGACGCTGCCCAGCACTTCTTCGGGCGTATGGGCACCGCCCAGCATCACCGTGTTTGTCATGCGTGGCATGGGGCTATGCGCATAGCTCTGGCGGCGACCATTGCCGGTGGGGGCCACGCCCATCAGCCGGGCATTTTGGCGATCCTGTAAGAACCCAACCAGGATGCCATCTTCAATCAGCGTGGTGCGCCCGCTTGGCGTGCCTTCATCATCCACCGTCAGGCTGCCGCGCCTATCGGGCATTGTGCCATCATCCACCACGTTCACGCCGGGGGCGGCGATACGCTGGCCAAGCAGGCCGGCGAAGGCGGATGTCTTTTTGCGGTTGTAATCGCCTTCCAACCCATGGCCGATCGCTTCATGCAGCAGAATGCCGGGCCAGCCTGGGCCGAGCACCACTTCCATCTCTCCGGCTGGTGCGGGCACGCTTCCAAGGTTCACCAGCGCCTGGCGCAACGCCTCATCCACGCCGCGCTTCCAGGCTTCTCCACCCAGCACGCGCTCATAGGCAAAGCGCCCGCCGGTGCCGAAGCTGCCCGTTTCGCGCCGATCACCCTCGGCCACCACGACCGAGACATTGAAGCGCACGAGCGGGCGCAAATCAGCGAAGCGCTGCCCATCCGGGCGCAGGATTTGCACCGCCTGCCATTCCCCGGTGATGGAGGCCATCACCTGCACCACGCGCGGATCACGCGCCCGGGCATAGGCGTCAATTTCCTGCAACAAAGCGGTCTTGGCAGCGAAATCCATTTGCGTCAGCGGATTCGCATCGGTGTAGAGCCGCGCATTGGTGGCACGCGGCGCGATATCCAAAGCCCCGCTATGGCCCTGGCGCACCGCCTTCACTGCGGCCGCGGCGCGCGAAAGCGCAGCATCCGACAATTCCCCCGCATGGGCGTAGCCCGCCGCTTCACCGGCCACGGCACGCAAGCCGAAGCCGCGGGTTGCATCGTAACTGGCGGAGCGGATGCGGCCATCATCCAGCGATATCGCCTCGCTCTCCCGGTATTCCATGAACAACTCGCCATCCTCACAGCCCTGGGTCGCGTCGCGCAATTGCCGTTCGGCGCCGGCACGATCCAGGAGCGTGAAAAACAGTTCATCAGTAATGCCGAGCGCGTTCATGGAGTATCTACCTCGTAGATCAGGCGTTCAGAGAAGCGGTTGCGCGCGGGCGGCGCAAGCCATGAATGGCGGCAAGCGCGGTCGCCAGCACCAGGACCGCGATGCTTTGATGCAAAGTGCCAAGCCAAACCGGCACCACGGCGAGCAGGGTCGCGATGCCAAGCGCATATTGCAGCGCGACCGCGCCGGCCAGCGCCAGCACCGCACCGCGCGCGAAGCCCGGCGGAAGCCGGCGCCAAGCCAATACGCCTGCAATCACCGCAACCACCAACACCGCTGTCGCCAAAAGCCTGTGGTTGAATTGCACCGAGGCGATATTGGCGGTGAAGTTCGCCAGGGCCGGCGTCAAGTCCCAATAGCCTTCCGGCACCAGCCGGCCATCCATCAGGGGGAAGGTGTTGTAGCTGAAGCCCGCGCGAATGCCGGCCACAAAGCCGCCCGCCAGCATGGCGAGCACCGCAAGCCCCGCAGTCGCATGCACCAAGCCGCGCAGTGCCCCTGCATCAACCGGGCCGCTTCGGGCCGGGCGCAGCAGGCTCAGCGC
>CAMCHA010000260.1 GCA_945874515.1 Asaia bogorensis | reverse complement strand
GTGAGAGCCCGGCGTATCAGCGGGTTCGAAAGCACCGCATGGGTCTTATCGAATACCGTGATTCGCGTGTTGTTGATGATACCGCCGGCAACTTCGAAACGCGGATTGCGTTCGATGGTTGCGATCTGGTCGGGCGGAATATCGCAGGCGAAATCAACTTCTCCCGAAAGAAGCGCATTGATGCGGCTTGAAACTTCGGGGATTTCCACAAAACGGAGCCGGCGGATTGGTGGCCGGCCCGCCCAATGGCCATCAAAGGCATCCAGGACCAGAATACGATCAGGGTTGAATTCCGTGACCATATAGGGCCCGGTGCCAATAGGGCGACGCGCCCAATCTTGCCAGCTGCGCGCCGCGGCGAAAGCGCGGGGATTGGCAATGACACTGGCCGTCCGCGCCATCTGGCCTTCCAGCGTCAGATCAGGTGTCTTATTGATGAAGCGAACGGTGTGGCTATCCACCACCTCCATGCGTTCAAAGCCGGGGAAGCTGCGACGCGCAATCTGCGTGGCACCCGGGGGTGGTTCCTTGCCAAGTGGACCACCGCCCCACATGCGATCCGGCCCAAAGGAAAACACAACATCCTCAGCCGTAAAGGCATCGCCATTATGGAACCGCACGTCCCGCCGTAGTGAGAATTCAACGACATTGTCGCTGATACGACGCCAGCTGGTGGCGAGACCTGGCTGGAGCGACATATCGCCGATCCAGTCCGTATCAATCAATGGTTCGACGAAATTGCGGAAAATGCGCGACCCGACATTGGATTGTTCGGCCATCATCTCGAGCATATTGCTTGTCGTGATTTCCTGTACCGCAATGCTTATCACCGGGCGCGTATCTGCTTGCGCCAGCGCAGGGGTAGAAAGCGGCGCAGCAAGAAGGGCTGCCGGGGCCTTTAGAACATGACGACGATTCATCATGACATCAATTCCCGAAATTGCCGGGTCGGAAATCCATCGCGAAGGCAGGGCTCGCTTTCCAAACGGTATCGCGGCGCTTTGCGGTAAAGGTCGCATTCTGGTGTAGAACCATGAAGGCGGGGTCTTCACGCTCTGCGATTTCAAGCATGCGACGGAATGCGGCACGGCGACGCGCGCGGTCCGTGCTGGTCTCTAATTCACCGGATAGTTGATTAAATTCCTCATTGGTCCATTCGCCAACCTGCTGCTGCTGTCCGCTTGGTCCATGCTGATTGACGATGGAAGAAACAGGGTCATTGAAGGGCGCACTATTGGACCAATCCCTCACCGCGCGCGGCGTTTCGCGGGAGAAGATTTGCGCCCAATTCTCACGCATTTCAATCTGCACATTCAGGCCAGCCTGCCGCCACATTTCAACCAGCACCTGGGCGGTCGCGTTCTGGTTTGTGTAGTAGTTGTTCAGCATGCGGTAGGGGATGGGTTCACCGCGGTAATTCGCCTCCCGCAGCAGGCGCCTTGCCTCGTTCAGGTTGAAGGCGGGTACTGACCAATCCGCATGGAACATGTCACCATAATATTCCCACTGAAGGCCCTTCGGCACCACGGTGCGGCCTGCCCAAAGACTATCCACAATCGCCTGACGATCAATGGCATGGGTCATGGCGCGGCGAATCCGCGGATCGCGCAATTGCGGGTGGTTCTTGTCAAACACTGTGAGGCGATGATTGAGAATGGTTCCACCCTGCACTTCAAAGGCACGATTGCGCTCAATGCTGCTGATTTGATCGGGCGGCATATCACAGGCGAATTGATATTCGCCGGAAAGCAGACCATTCAGCCGAGAGGCCACTTCCGGCACTTCCACAAAACGGATCTGGCGGAGCGGCGGGCGTCCGCCCCAATATTGATCATGTGCCACGAGCGTAAGTGAAACATCGGGGCGGAATTCTGCGACCATATAAGGCCCGGTCGTGATTGGCTTGCGTGCCCAATCAAGCCAGCTGCCCGCTTCCATGAAGCCACGGCGAGAGCAGATGTCACTACCATAGCGCGCGAGCCTGCCTTCCAAGGTGACATCAGGCGTCCGATTGATGAAGCGCACAGTATAGCGATCCAGCACTTCAACCTTCTCAAGCGCCGGCCAGATGCGGCGTGAGACGGCCACCACTTCTGGCGGGAGTTCCTTACCCTGCGGGCCCTGGCCCGGGATGCGGGTGAACAGGGTGCCAGTCGCGGGGGAACCTGGCGTGCCCGCACCAAACATGCGTTCGGCGCCGAAGGAAAAGGCAACATCCTCAGCCGTCATTTCGTCGCCATTGTGGAAGCGCACACCACGACGCAGCGACAATTCCACCGTCTTATCGTCAATGCGGCGCCATTCGGTGGCAAGGCCTGGGCGCGATTCAAGATTGCCGAGCCAATTACGGCCAATCAGGCCTTCCCAGAGCGAGGTAAAAAAGACCCGCTCACCCACATTCGACTGTTCGCGCAGTACTTCCAGCGTGTTGCTGTTCACGATCTTCTGCACCGCGATGGTGATCGCGGGGCGCTGATCCGATTGAGCGATGGCAAAGCGCGGCAATACGGCCAGGGCCGGCGCGGCAAGCAAATGACGGCGCAGCATGGGGTAGCTCCTCAGAAAGGGGGGGCGTTATTCAGCGGGGCGGGCGGTGGTGTGCGGCAGGATGCGCTCTTCAAGTCCTTGCGGCGTGGCGCGATAATGCGTCAGCGTCTTCTCCGCGTGGCGCATGCGCTTGGACAGCGCTTTCTGCGCATATTCCTTCACGCGTGCCGCATGGGCGGGATCCTCGGCCAGGTTCGTAAACTGATGCGGATCTTGCTTCAGGTCGAAGAACAGCGGCGGCAGCGCGGCGAAATGCACATACTTGAATTCAGCATCCTGAATGACGCAAAGGGCACATTCATCCATGGGAAGCCCAAGCGCCGTTTCTGGCTGCGAATAATGCACATCCCTGAAATCATATTCATAGAATAATTGTTCACGCCAATCCTGGGGCGCCGTGTGATCCAGCAATGGCAGTAATGAACGCCCATCGGCGCTGCGCGGCGCGGTGCCGCCAAGCGCTTCCAGAATGGTGGGCATCACATCCACGCTTTCCGTGAAGGCTTCTTCAATTGCGCCAGCGCGCGTGGTGCGCCCGGCATCCTTGACCACAAGCGGGATACGGAAGCTTTCGTCAAAATAGCCGACCTTACCAAGAAGCCAGTGATCACCCAGCTGTTCACCATGGTCTGACGTAAAGATGATCATGGTATTGTCCCACTCGCCATTTTCTTCAAGCCAGGCGAAGACACGGCCAAGGCAATCATCCACTTCACTAATAAGGCCGGCATAAGTGGCGCGCATTTGACGAATGGAGGCTTCATCAAGCGTGCTCGCTGTGCCGCCGGCGCCGTGGAAGAAGGAACCCTGCTTGATGTCACGCAGATAGTGCTGAAGCAGCGGATGCTGCGCCGCTTCATCCTGCCAATTGGGCGAACGTATCGGCGCAGGCATGTCAGATGGCTTGTACATCGCATGATACGGCGCAGGTGCGATGAAGGGGGGGTGCGGGCGGTAATAGCCAAGATGCAGGAACCAAGGCTTGCCGTTGCGCCCCTTCAGATAAGTGAGCGCACGTTCAGTGAAATAGGTGCTGTCAGAAAGGGCAGCAGGAATTCTACAGGGCCTATCGGTAACGCCAGGCACGGAATCCTCACCTTCCGGCAGCCAGATATCCTCGCGCCGCGGGGGCAACTGGTAACCTTGATGGGCAAGCCAGCCGAAATAACCATCCATGCTTGGTTCAAAAGCACCAACGCTGCGAAAGCCATCCATCAAATCGCCTAGCGTTGTGAAGCGCGGGTCCCGCGGGCCGGAGGTGCGTGGATCGGGCGTGGTCGTCGTGTAGCCAATCAGCGCAGGATCATAGCCGATCAGGCGCAGCTGCTTGGCAAGGTTTGTGTGGCGCGCATCCAGCGGCACCGTGTTCTGCACGGCGCGATGGTTCATCAGGTAAAGCCCGGTCAGCAGGCTTGCCCGTGCGGGACCACAAGGCACCGTGTTGGTCACGTGGTTCCGGAAAGTTACCCCTTCCCGGCAAAGGCGATCCAAATTCGGGGTACGCAAAAAGCTGGCGCCCAGATGGGGTACGAAGTCAGCCCGCCATTGATCAACCACGATGAGAAGAACGTTCTTGCGAGCAGACATCGGCGAACCTCAAAGAAACCTAATGAGGCGCGTTTAGAATTGCGGTGTTGCAATCCGATGAAGGTTATGCGTCAGCTGAGTGATGACAATGCTTGATGCCTGAAAGCATTTGGGTTGTCGTGCCGTTCTGTGAAAATCCAGCAGAAGTGCCTGACATAAGGCTAAGAATGGCCCAACCAAACACCGTGGATTGGTTCTTGATTTAGGCACGGTGGAAGTAACACCACTTCAGCCAAGTCTCTCGCGGCCTATTTTTCTGGCAAACCGGTTCCGGGGCTAGTCGCCCCAACCAAGTGACGCGGCGCCTTCAAAGCCAGACAACTTCTTTTGGGCTGTAGACACTTGTCTCAGTTGTCTAGTCATATTAGAGGGAGTCAGCACAGATTAAGAGGGACTTGCAT
>CAMCHA010000259.1 GCA_945874515.1 Asaia bogorensis | reverse complement strand
CGTGCCCACGACCGGCGCGTGACCATTGAGGAAATTCAGCGCAAGGTCGCTGAACACTATAATATTCGCCTGACCGACATGTCGTCCGCCCGCCGTGCACGCAATGTCGCGCGGCCGCGGCAGGTGGCGATGTATCTGGCGAAGCAGCTTACCTCTCGCTCGCTCCCTGAAATCGGGCGGCGCTTTGGCAATAGGGACCATACCACGGTCATGCATGCCGTCTCCCGCGTGGCGGAGCTTATGCAGGCGGATGGGTCCTTCGCTGAGGATGTGGAGCTTCTCCGGCGCATGCTGGAAACCTGAGGCGCCTTGCCGCGCGTTAAAGCCGCTTTTCTGCCCCCGTCCGGGCTGGTATGTAGAAAAGAATCCGGGCGTATTTGCGCCGATTCGGCAGTCTTGTCGCCCGGGCAGAATATCACTGGCGATTTGCCGCCCGGGACACATCCGGTGGCGGCTTGGATCGTCATAACAAGATCGGGGCGTCGAAACGATGAAATTCTCGGTTGACAGGGCGGTATTGCTCAAGGCGCTGACCCATGTGCAAAGCGTGGTTGAGCGTCGCAACACTATCCCCATCCTCGCCAATGTGATGATCGAAGCAAATTCGGCCGGCGCGCTGAAATTGACCGCGACCGATATGGAAATTGCGGTGGTGGAAGATATCGTGGGTGTAACTGTTGCGCGCGCTGGCCGCACCACGGCGCCAGCTTCAACCCTTTACGAAATCATCCGCAACCTGCCCGAAGGGGCGCGCGTTGAATTCGATCATGGCGGTGGCGACGGGCCGCTCACGCTGCGCTCCGGCCGCTTCAATACCAGCCTTGCCGTGCTGTCAGTGGAAGATTTCCCCTCCATGACCGAAGGGCGCATGCCGGTGCAATTCAGCATCAAGGCCGGCGTGCTGCGGGATTTGATTGACCGCACGCGGTTCGCCATTTCCACCGAAGAAACGCGCTATTACCTGAACGGCATCTATATCCACGCAACTGAAAGCGAAGGTCAGCCGGTGCTGCGCGCGGTTGCGACCGATGGGCATCGGCTCGCGCGTGTGGAAGAACCGCTGCCGGAAGGGGCCAAGGCCATGCCGGGCGTGATCATTCCGCGCAAGACCGTGAATGAAATCCGCAAGCTTGCCGAAGAAACCCAGGATGAGATTGTGGTGCGGCTTTCGGATACCAAGGTGCAATTCGCGCTTGGCACCGTCACGCTGACTAGCAAGCTGATTGACGGCACCTTCCCCGAATATGAACGCGTGATCCCACGCGGTAATGATAAGAAGCTTGTTGTGCCCCGTAAGGATTTCGCCGATGCGGTGAAGCGCGTGGCGGCAATCAGCAGCGAAAAATCACGCCCGGTCAAGCTTAGTCTTGGCACCAATCATTTGCGCGTATCGGCGGCCAGCCCTGATCAGGGCGAAGCGCAGGAAGATTTGGAAGGCGATGATGTCGTCTATACCAGTGGCGCATTGGAGATCGGGTTCCAGGCGCGGTACTTGGCCGACATCACTGATCTGGTGCAGGACAAGCTGGAATTCCTGTTCGCCGATGGCGCAGCGCCCACAATCGTGCGTGATGCGTCCCGGCCGGAAGCGCTGTTTGTCCTGATGCCGATGCGGGTGTGACGACGGCGCCGGGGCTTTTTCTTGCGCGCCTCAGGCTTTCGGATTTTCGGTCATGGCGGGTTCTGGATGCGTCTTTCGACGCATCCCTGATTTGCATCGCGGGCGAAAACGGCGCGGGCAAGACTAATCTGTTGGAAGCGATATCGCTGCTCGCGCCCGGCCGAGGCTTGCGCGGCGCGCGCATGGGTGAAGTTGGGCGGCAGGAAGCCGGCGCGGGCCTGCCCTGGGCGGTGGCGGGGCGGTTTGAAACGCGGGCCGGCCCCATGGATATCGGCACCGGCACGGACCCGGAAGGGGCGACAGAACGGCGCATCTATCGCCTGGATGGTCAGGCCTTGCGCAGCCAGGCGATGCTGGCCGAACGCATGGCCGCCGTTTGGATCACGCCGCAAATGGATCGGCTATTCCAGGAAGGGGCCAGTGGCCGGCGGCGCTTTCTGGATCGGCTTGTCTGGGCGCTGGAGCCTGGCCATGCGCGGGAAGTGGCGGCGCATGACAATGCAATGGCTGAGCGTAATCGGCTGCTGGCGGAAGGCCGCGCGGACCCTGCCTGGCTCGGCGGGTTAGAAGATGCCATGGCGCGGCATGCGGTGGCCGTGGCGGCGGCCCGGCGCGCGCTAATGCTGCGCCTGAATGCGGAACTTGCCGCAGGCCGCGCCACCGGCGCCTTTCCCGCCGCGCGGCTGGAGATTGCCTGCCCCATCCTGGCGGCTTTGGCCGAAACCCCGGCGCTGGCTGTCGAAGATGCACTCCGCCAGGGCCTGGCCGCGGATCGGCGGCGTGATGCGGCAGCGGGCGGTGCCGCGCGCGGCGCGCATAAGGCTGATTTGGTTTTGGTGCATATGCCGAAAGCGATCAGCGCCGAGTTCTGTTCAACCGGGGAGCAAAAGGCACTGCTGGTTTCCGTGGTGCTGGCCCATGCCGCGCTAATCGCCGAAGCGCGCGGCTTCGCGCCGCTTTTGCTGCTGGATGAGGTGGCAGCGCATCTTGACCCCGCGCGGCGTGAAGCGCTTTTCGCCGCCCTTGCCGGGCTGCCCGCCCAGGTCTTTATGACCGGCACAGATCTTGAGGTTTTCGCCCCGCTTGCGGGCCTTGGGCGCCTGTTCAGCGCGGGCGATGGCAGGCTTATTGCCGCCGGTTGAAGGTGGGGCGCAACACCGCCTGCCGGGGTCGCGTTTGTCGCCGAAAAATGCTACAAAAGCTTCATGATTCTACTTTCCCTGAACAGGAGCCTGTAACCGGCATGAGCGACGAGCCGCGCGCCGAAACTGAAGCCTATGACAGCGCTTCCATTACCGTCTTGCGCGGGCTGGAAGCGGTGCGCAAGCGGCCGGGCATGTATATTGGCGACACCGATGATGGCTCTGGCCTGCATCACATGGCCTTTGAAATCATTGATAATGCGGTGGACGAAGCGCAGGCCGGTTTCGCCTCAGCCGTTTCCGTCACGCTGAATGGCGATGGCAGCGTTACCGTCATTGATGATGGCCGCGGGATCCCCGTTGATATCCATGCGGAAGAAGGCATCAGCGCCGCTGAAGTGGTGCTGACGCGGCTGCATGCCGGCGGCAAGTTCAACCAGAATTCCTACAAGGTCTCAGGCGGCCTGCATGGTGTTGGTGCGGCCGTGGTCAACGCGCTGTCCGAATGGATGGAAGTGCGCATCTGGCGCGGCGGGCAGCAATATCGGCTGCGCTTTGAACATGGTGACACGGTAGTGCCCTGCACGGCGCTTGGCCCTTCGGATCATCCAAACGGCACGGAAGTCACCTTCAAGCCATCCGCGCTTACTTTCACGCGCACGGAATTTGAATTCGCCGTGCTTGAACGCCGCTTGCGCGAATTGGCCTTCCTCAATTCCGGCTTGCGCGTTTTGCTGCGTGATGAACGCCATGCAGAAGTCCAGGAAACCAAATTTCATTTCGATGGTGGGCTTACAGCCTTTGTCGAATGGTTGGACAAGGGCAAGACACCGCTTTTCGCGATCCCAATCAGCCTGGCCGCGCGGGAACAGGATGGGATCAAGGTTGAACTCTCGCTCCGCTGGAACGACAGCTACCATGAAACCATGCTCTGCTTCACAAACAACATCCCGCAACGCGATGGTGGCGCGCATCTGGCGGGCTTTCGCCAGGCGCTGACGCGTGTTGTCTCCAAGGTGGCGGAAGGCATCGCCAAGAAGGAAAAGGTCGTGCTGACCGGCGAAGACATGCGCGAAGGCCTGACCGCGGTTTTGTCTGTGAAGGTGCCGGACCCGAAATTCAGCAGCCAGACCAAGGAAAAACTGGTTTCATCCGAAGTGCAGCCCGTGGTGCATGTGGCTTGCGCTGATGCGCTCACCCATTGGTTTGAAACGCATCCGAAGGAAACCAGGGATCTGGTCAGCAAGATCCTGGATGCGGCGACAGCGCGTGAAGCGGCGCGCAAGGCGCGAGACCTCACGCGCCGCAAGGGTGTGTTGGATATTTCATCATTGCCCGGCAAGCTCGCGGATTGTCAGGAACGTGATCCAGCGAAAAGCGAAATATTCATCGTCGAGGGTGACAGCGCCGGCGGTTCCGCAAAGCAGGGGCGTGACCGCGCCTTCCAGGCGATCCTTCCGCTCAAAGGCAAAATCCTGAATGTGGAACGTGCGCGCTTCGACAAAATGCTCTCCAGCGCTGAAATCGGCACACTGATCACAGCGCTCGGGACCGGGATCGGGCCCGGTGAGCCATCGGAGGGTGGGTTTGATATCGGCAAGCTTCGTTATCATCGCATTGTCATCATGACCGATGCCGATGTGGATGGCAGCCATATCCGCACGCTGTTGCTGACCTTCTTCTTCCGGCAAATGCCCGAATTGATTGCGCGCGGGTATTTGTACATCGCGCAGCCGCCACTTTATCGCGCCAAGCGCGGGCAGGAAGAACGCTATCTGAAGGATGA
>CAMCHA010000258.1 GCA_945874515.1 Asaia bogorensis | reverse complement strand
CCACTGGCCGATGCCGCGCCTTGATGCTGCGACGCAGTTCATAGACATAGAATTCCATGCGATCGATCTCAAGCAACAGGTCGTTCGGGAATTCGATATCGGCCTTGTCTATTTCATCAATCAGCAGCACGACGGGTGCGTCTGCTTCGAAGGCTTCCCACAGCTTGCCGCGCACAATGTAATTGGCAATGTCATGCACGCGCGGGTCGCCAAGCTGGCCATCACGCAGCCGGCTGACCGCATCATATTCATACAGGCCCTGCTGCGCCTTGGTGGTGGATTTGATATGCCATTCAATCAGCGGATAGCCGAGCGCCTTGGCGATTTCCTGCGCGAGCACCGTCTTGCCCGTGCCAGGTTCACCCTTGATCAGCAGCGGGCGTTCCAGCGCCACCGCGGCATTGACCGCAACCTCCAGCTCTCGGGTTGCGACGTATCTTTCAGTGCCTTTGAACTGCGCCACGCTCTGCTCCGTCTTTCTGGCCTTATGGTCGGGCGAGCGACCCTTGCGCGCAAGCCCCCGAATTACTCGGCCGGTGTCAGCCGCAGAACGGCGCCCTCGGCGCGCGGGGCGCCGGGGGGCGCAACCCGCACATCGGCTGCCACCAGCGCGCCTTCGGCATCCATGATGGCAATGCGGTAAAAGCCCGGGCCGGGGGGAAGCCAGCCCAATTCGCGCCGCGCCGCATCCCGGGCGATGGGCGCGCCATCCACTAGGAACGTCAGCGGCCGCCGCCCGCCGGCAGCGCGCAGCACCACCGGCCCCGCGCCTTCGGCCAAAACTGCGCCGGGAGGTGGGAAAAGCAGCCTCAGCGGGTCGGTCCCCAGTGCGGCGGGTGCCGCATCAGCGCGGATGGAGGCGCGTTCCAACGGCGCTTCCGGCAGCAGGGCGAATAGCTTGGCCAGCATTGGCAAGGCAGCGTCCCGCCCCGTGAGGCCGGGGATTGGCGTGCCATCGGGCCGCCCCACCCAAACCCCGGCCACGTGCCGGCCATCAAAGCCAAAGGCCCAGGCATCCCGTCCACCCCAGGATGTGCCGGTCTTCCACGCCACCCCGCGCGGCCCACCGCCCGGGAAATCCTGCACCAATACCCCCGCCACCGCCGCCGCGGCGCGGGCTTCCAACACCGGCGCGCCAGCGCCTTGCCCGGGCGTGAAGCGCAGCACCCCCGCCCGCCCGCCATCACCCAGCAACGCATAAAGCCCAACCATATCGCGGAGATTCGTCCCCGCGCCCCCAAGCGCTAAAGGCAGGGACGCATCCACCCCGCGCGGCAGCACCGGCGCCGCCCCAGCAGAACGGAGCGATGCCGCAAAACGCGCCGGCCCCACCCCATCCAGCAAGGCGACTGCCGGCAGGTTCAGCGAAAGCCGCAAAGCCTCTGCCGCCGTGATGCGGCCCGTAAAACCGCGATCGAAATTCTCCGGCGCATAGGCGCCAAAGCGGCGCGGCAGATCGGAAAGCAGCGTATCGGGCCGCACAAGCCCTTGTTCAAACGCTATGGCATAGAGAAAGGGTTTTAGCGCAGAACCGGGCGAACGGGTGGCGCGCGTCAAATCCAAGGACCCGGCGCGGTTCTCGGCGCCAAAGGCACCACCGACCAAGGCGCGGGTTTCACGGGTGCGTAGATCAGCGATGATCAGCGCCACGCTTGCCCTTTCCGGCATCCGCAGCAGTGCTTCAAGCGCCAATCTTTCGCTGGCGCGTTGCAGCCCGGCATCCAAGCTGCTGCGGATGGGGGAATCGCCCTGCCGCGCCAATTCCCGCGCCAGATGCGGCGCCAAGCCCGGCATGGGCAGCCGCGCGCTTGGCAAGGGTGCCGCCAGCGCCAAAGCCTGATCTTCTAGGGATAGCATGGCCGCACCCCGCCGCCGCAGCACATCATTCCGCGCCGCCCGCGCCGCTTCCGCGTGCCGATCAGGGCTGAGGGCCGCCGGGCGGCGGGCCAGCGCAATCAGCAACGCCGCTTCCGCCGCATCAAGCCGGTTGGCGGGGCGGCCAAACCAAGCTAGCGAACCAGCACGCATGCCTTCGATATTGCCGCCCTGCGGCGCCAACGTCAGCCAGATGCCCAGGATTTCCCGCTTGCTGAAACGCGCTTCAAGCTGCAAGGCGCGGAAGATTTCAATCGCCTTGGCACGCAGCCCGCGCGGGCGTGGCTCCAAAAGCCGCGCCGCTTGCATGGTGAGGGTCGAACCGCCAGAAACTATCCGCCCCGCGCGCAGCCATTGCCCTGCCGCGCGACCAAGCGCCAAGGGGTCAACGCCAGGGTGTTGGTAGAAGCGCCGATCCTCGGCCGCTATCAGCAGATCAAGCAGAATGGGGGAGACATCTTCGGGCCTTGTCGCCAGCCGCCAAAAGCCGCCCGGCGCGGGCAGGACGGAGAGGATGCGCCCGTCACGATCCTGCACCTCCGCGCCCACGGCATGCAGGCGCGAGAGGTTCGGCGGGAAGAGCCGATCCAGCGCAAAGGGCGCCAGGAACAGGGCGCCAAGGCAAGCGGCCATTATCCATAGCCGCCGCTTGCGCAGCATGGTGCGCGGCGGCTTCAAAGGCGGTCCCTGTTCTGATGCATCACGCGCATGTCATTCGGGGTTGCTGGACCATGTCAAGCAAAAGCTGGCGCGTGCCCCTGGGCGGCTTCCTGAATTCCGATAAGCTCCGCCAAAGCGCGCGCTATTGACGGGCGCGTGATGAAGGGGGCGGCCATGGCGATCAGCATCGGCATTGTGGGCTTGGGGCAAATCGCGCGCAAACGGCACCTGCACGCGATCGCAGCCAATGCCAGCTTCTCCTTGGCCGGGCTCGCGGACCTTGGCGGTGGAGAACCCATTGCGGGTTTGCCCATACACACCGACCATCAGGCCATGTTCGCCGCTTGCGCGCTGGATGCGGTGGCCATCTGCACACCTCCCGCCGCACGCTTCACCATTGTGCGTGATGCGCTGCGCGCGGGCAAGCATGTCCTTTTGGAAAAGCCACCAGCCGCGACAATGGGTGAGGCAGAGGCGCTGGTAGAATTGGCAGCGCGCTCTGGGCGCGTTCTCTATGCGTCTTGGCATTCGCAATGCAATCGCGCGGTAGAGGCTGCGCGAATGTTTCTCGTGGATAAGCATTTGGCCCGGCTGCGCGTGGATTGGCATGAGGATTTTCGCCGCTACCACCCTGATCAGGAGTGGATTTGGCAGGTTGATGGGCTCGGCGTTTTTGACATGGCGATCAATGCGCTGTCGGTGATCAGCCGGATCTTCGCGGCGCCACCTTTCGTGCAGAGCGCGGAGTTGCATATCGCCGCCAACCACGCCGCGCCTCTCGCTGCCACGATCCGCTTCGGCACCCTGGATGGCGCCGGCCCGCTGGAACTGCATGCCAATTGGGGTCATGTCGGCCCCGACCAGCGTGAACTGCACATGACCACGCGCTGCGGCCATGAAGTGGCATTGCTCGATAGCGGTGGGATCTTGGTGATTGACGGCAAGGTGATGTTGCAGGAAGCGCGGGAGGAATACCCGATGCTCTATGCCCGCTTCGCCGAATTGGTGTTGAGCGGCCAGAGCGAGGCCGATCTGACGCCGCTGCAAATGACGCTTGATGCGCTGGCGCTGGGCAAGCGCGTCGCTCTGCCCCGCTTCGAAGGTTAGGACTTGCCTGCCTGGGCTGAACGCTCAGGCAGGCTGGACGCCAAGTTAAGCCGCCTTCAGTGCGGCGCGGATTTCAGTGACCGCTTCTTCGATCATCGGCGCGGTGACATCCAAATGCGTACAGGCCCGCACGCGCCCGCCAAGGCCACTCACGGCTATGCCGCGCATTTGCAGTTTTTCCTGCAAGCGCGCGACATCCATGCCGGTGCCGCTGATATCGAAGAACACCAGATTGGTTTCGGGGTCTTCCACCTTCACGCCTTCAATCTGCGCCAGGCCCCGCGCCAGAGTCTTGGCATTGGCATGGTCATCCGCCAACCGATCAATATTGTGATCCAGCGCATAAATGCAGGCGGCGGCACAAATGCCACCCTGACGCATGGAACCGCCCAGGCGCTGCTTCCAACGCCAGGCGCGGCCGATAAACTCATTGCTGCCGCACAGCACGGCGCCGAGCGGCGCACCCAGCCCCTTGGTGAAATCCAGCCAGACGCTGTCATAGGACGCGACCATATCCTTGGGCGCGATGCCGGCGGCGACGCAGGCATTCATCAGCCGCGCGCCATCCATATGCGTGCCCCAGCCTTCGCCATGCGCCACGGCGGCCACGGCATTGAGCTGTTCCAACGGCCATACCGCACCACCACCGATATTGGCGGTTTGTTCCACTTCCAAAAGCCGCTGCGGCGGCGTGTAGCGGGTTTTGGGCCTGATCGCGGCGCGGAGTTCATCCGCGGTGAACATGCCCTTCGGCCCGCGCATCGGCATGATCTGCACGCCGGTTAGCGCCGCATGGGTGCCGCCTTCGCTATGCAGGATGTGGCTGGTTTCATGCGCCACCACCTCATCACCTTTTTGGCAATGCGTCAGGATCGCGATCACATTGCACATGGTGCCGGATGGCAAATACAT
>CAMCHA010000257.1 GCA_945874515.1 Asaia bogorensis | reverse complement strand
TCCAATGCCTCGATACGGCCAAGGGATGCCTTGAGCAGCGAAATCAGCTCCCCCACCTGCTGTTCGCGCAACAGGTCAAGCTTTTTATGCAGCAGGCTGATTTCGGCCTCGGTGCGGATATTCACCTGGTAATCGGCAATGGACCGGATGCGGTCTACATCTGACTGGCGGTTCTGGCTCATCATGATGATGGGCGCCGTATAGGCCGCCTGGAAGGACAGCATTAGGTTCAGCAGGATGAAGGGATAGGGGTCCCAGGCATTACTGCCAAAGGCCGCATTGGCGATCAGCCAAGCCAGCAATAGCCCGGACTGAATCACGATAAAGCGCCAGGACCCAACCGTTGCCGCCAGCAGGTCGGAAAGCCTGTCGCCCAGCGTCAGCGGCGGCGCCGGCCCCTCACCGCGCCGCCTTTCCCGGGCACGCGACAGGGCAGTACGCAAATGGACGTGGCGGCGGTGATGTTGAGGTTCGGGATGCCCGGCCATGCAGATTTCCCCCTGCAAAGCGGGCACTTTGCGCCGATCAGGCCAGAAAGAGCATGAGAAATATCAACTCCGCCCGTAAGTATCCTCAAACCGCACGATATCATCCTCGCCGAGGTAGGATCCGGACTGCACCTCAATCAGCGTCAGCGGGATCTTGCCCGGGTTTTCCATGCGATGGATGCAGCCCAGCGGCAGATAGACGCTTTCATTCTCCCGCAGCATGATTTCTTCCCCGTCGCGCTGCACAATGGCAGTGCCGGAAACCACCACCCAATGCTCGGCGCGATGGAAATGCTTTTGCAGGGAAAGCTTGGCGCCGGGGCGCACTTCGATCTTCTTGACCTGGAAGCGATCCCCCATGATCAGGCCTTCATAATGGCCCCAGGGGCGATAGGCGCGGCGATGTTCGGTGGCTTCCTTGGCGCCGCGCGCCTTCAACTGATCCACCAGCTTTTTCACATCCTGCGCGTGGTCGCGATGCATGGCGAGTACGGCATCATCCGTCACTACCACAACGGCGTCTTCAAGCCCGATCACGCCGGTCAGCATGCCTTCGCTGCGAACATAACAATTCTTGGCGCCCACCAATTCCACAGGACCATGGGTGGCATTGCCGGCAGCGTCCTTCGGTTGAATTTCCCATAGCGCGGCCCAGGAACCGATATCGGACCAACCGATGGCAGCCGGCACCACGGCAGCCTTTTGCGTGCGTTCCATCACCGCGTAATCAATGCTGATGGAAGGTGTGGCGGTGAAGGCAGCGGCTTCAAGCCGAATGAAATCGCCATCGCGCGTGGCGCCGGCCACGGCGGCGCGGACACCCTTCAGCACCTCAGGCGCATGGGCTTCCATCTCGGTCAGCATGGTGGCGGCAGTGGCGACAAACATGCCGGAATTCCACAAATGCCGGCCGGTTTTGACAAATTCCGCTGCGCGGGCGGCATCGGGCTTTTCCACAAAGCGCGCAATGCGCTGTACGCCGGTGCTACCGGGCAGGGCTTCACTTGTTTCAATATAGCCATAGCCGGTCTCCGGCGCGGTGGGCCGCATGCCGAAGGTGACAATCGCACCAGCCCGCGCTGCCGCGGCGGCCTTGGTGAGGGCTATTTGCAGCGCCGCAACATCGCCAATCGCCGCATCGGCGGCCATAAACCAAAGCACAGCACCAGGCGCGGTTTCCTCCGCGAGCAATGCGGCGGCGGCGATGGCTGGGGCACTATTGCGGCCGATGGGTTCCAACACGATGGAGGCGCCCTTGTCGCGCAATTGCTCGGCGACCAGGAAGCGATGCGCTTCATTGCAAACGACCATCGGCGGCAGGAAGCCCGCGCCGGAACCCCGCGCTGCGGTTTCCGCCAGCATGGTTTTGTCCGAAGCCAAAGGCCAGAATTGCTTCGGGTAGCTTTCGCGCGACAAAGGCCATAGCCGCGTTCCAGTGCCACCGCACAGGATTACGGGCAAGATCTGAGGGGAATTAGCATTCATGGGCAATCATCACTCCGCTATCACTCCGCGTTACGCCGTGCTTAGGGGGAAATCGGGGCAAAGCCAAGGCAAAGGCGGGCTGGCGTTTCCCTGGGCCGGCTTCCGGTATAGCTTCCCGACCCTAATTCAGCCCGAAAGTTGCCCTGCCTTGGATAACCCTGCCTCCCCCGCCATTCCGGAAGGCTTCGTGCCGCGCCCCGCCGGAGGGCCTTTTCTGGAACCCATAGGCCCCATCATGATCCGCCGAGATCACGGGCCGCTTGCCTTCGGGCTTCGCATTGAAAAGCGCCACTGCAACAGCAAGGACATGGCCCATGGCGGCATGTTGGCCACTTTTGCCGACCTGGCGCTCGGGATTGGCGGCTTCAATCTGGCCGGGGTGACAGGGTTCTTCACCACCATCAGCCTGAATTCAGACTATCTGGCGCCAGCCCTACTGGGCACTTGGTTGCAATGCGAACCCGTCATGCTCCGCCGCACCCGCACGCTGGTATTCGCGCAAGGTGTGTGCCTGGCGGATGGCAAGCCCGTTTTGCGTGCAAGCGGGGTCTTCGCCCTGCCGCGGGAGGTTGTGGGTTAAAGACCCAGTTTCGCCCGTTGCCTTCGATAGGACCGCTGCCACAATCCGTGTTGCATCCGCCTTGCTGGTTGCGCCGCATATCACGGACCATTTTATGCAAACCCTCCCCGATTTGTGTTGCACGGCCTGATCATTTGAAGGTTCGGCCTGTAAAGCGAGACAGTCCAGCGCCCCGTGCAGGACCCCTCATCGCCTTTCTTCGTCCATAGCCCGCTGGGCCTTCGTGAACAGAAGCGCGCTTACCCCCTTGCCATGGCCGCCACTTCGGCGAAGCATAAGCGCGGTATCGCAAGGGGCACCGCATGGCGCGCAACAAGACCTATCCGGATTTCGATGCGGCGGTCGCGGATATTCCGGACGGCGCGGTGATTGCCATTGGCGGCTTCGCCGGCCCTGGCACGCCATATAATCTGATTGCCGCCCTGGCGCGTCGCGGCGCCAAGCGCCTGACCTGCATCGCCAATACCACGGGCGGCGCGCACAAGCCGCGCATGCCCGATATCGGCATGCTGGTGGAAAACGGCCAGGTCGCGAAGGTGATATGCTCCTTCACGGCCGCGACCCGCGCATCCGATGTGCTGCCCTTCACCAAATACTATGAATCCGGAGAAGTAGAAGCCGAAATCGTCCCGCAAGGCACGCTGGCAGAAAGGCTGCGCGCCGCCGGTGCGGGCATTCCCGCCTTCTACACACCAACCGCGGTTGGCACCGAATTGGCCGAAGGGCGCGAGACGCGGGAGATCAATGGCAGGCACTATTTGCTGGAATATGCCCTGCCAGTGGACTTCGCCTTTATTCGCGCCGCGCGGGCGGATGCGGCCGGCAACCTTCGCTTTCATCGCAGTCAGCGCAATTTCAATCCCTTGATGGCGATGGCTGCGAAAACCACCATTGTTGAAGTGGAAGAAGATATCCTTCCCGCCGGCGCGATAGATGCCGATGATGTGCATACAATGGGCCTTGTGGTGCATCGGCTGATCCGCGTGCCACCACCACCCATGGGGCTTTGGACTCGCAAGCGGGAGGCCGCACGATGAGCTGGACACGCATGCAAATGGCCGAAAGGCTGGTGCGCGAATTTCAGGATGGCTGGGTGGTCAACCTTGGTGTTGGCATGCCGACCATGATTGCTGATGTGCCCATGGGTGATCGTGATATCATTTTCCACGCGGAAAATGGTGTCATCGGCTATGGCGCGGTTTGCGCGCCTGGCACGGAAGACCTCAATCTGGTCAATGCGGGTGGGCAGAATGTCATGCTGAACCCGGGCGCTTCCATTGTGCATCATGCGGATAGCTTCGCGCTGATCCGTGGCGGGCGGATGGATGTGACCGTGATGGGTGCCTATGAAGTGGCGGCCAATGGGGATTTCGCCAATTGGAAGCTGAAGGGCGCCAAGGGCGGCGGCATTGGCGGCGCGATGGATTTGGCTGCCTCCGCACAGCGCGTCTATATCATGCTGGAACATCGCACGCGTGATGGCGCTTCCCGATTGCTACCGCGTTGTAGCCTGCCGATTACTGCCGCCGGCGTGGTGACACTGGTGGTGACCGATCTTGGTCTTTTCGCGCCAATGGGTGAAGGCTTTGCTTTGCGTGATCTTGCCCCCGGCGTGACGCTGGAAGAAGTGCGCGTCGCCACCGCCTGCCCCATCATCGCCTAAGGAAACACCATGGCTTTGCTGATTGACTATTACGTTTCGCTCAATTCGCCCTGGACCCATCTGGGCGCAGCGCGCATTGAAGCCCTGGCGGCACAGCATGGGGCAGAGCTTCGCATCTGGCCGGTGGATTTTGGCACCATCTTCGCGGGTTCTGGCGGTTTGCCGCTGCCCAAGCGTTCACCACAACGGCAAGCCTATCGCTTGCAGGAATTGCAGCGCTGGCGAAATGCGCTTGGCATTCCGATCAATATTCAACCCAAGTATTCCCCGGCCAATGAATTGCCGGGCGCGGCCTGCGTGATTGCGCTCCGCGAAACCCAGGGCCATGCGCCGGCCATTCGCTTGGCGCATCGCATCCTGAAGGCGCTCTGGCAG
>CAMCHA010000256.1 GCA_945874515.1 Asaia bogorensis | reverse complement strand
GCGCGCAGCCTGCCCTTTGGTCGTTATCGTTTGGAAATTGCTGATGCGGATGGTCTTGGCATGGCATCCTATCGTTTCCGCGCTGGGTGGGCTGGCGTTGAAAGCGCTGAAATTCCGGACCGGATTGATGTCGCCGCGGAACGCCGAGCATTCGCGCCCGGGGAAGTCGCGCGGCTGCGCGTCGCGCCACCCTTCGCGGGGCCGGCGACGGTTGCGGTGCTGACGGATCGGCTTGTCTCGCTCCGCGAAATTACGCTGAGCGAAGCGGGCACGGAAATTGAAGTGCCGGTGGACGCCGCCTGGGGGCCAGGTGCTTATGTTGCCATTACCGCCTATCGCCCTGGTGAGGCGCGCGAAGGCCGACCCGGCCGCGCGCTTGGCTTGGCCTGGATAGGGCTTGATCCCGCGCCGCGCCGGTTGGAGGTGACCATCACCGCACCGGAACGCATCCGCCCACGCCAGCGCGTAGAAATCCCGATCAGCATTGCGGGGGCGCGGGGCGAAGCCATGGTGACACTCGCCGCGGTGGATGAAGGGATTTTGCGCCTGACAGGATTTGCCTCACCCGATCCGGTGGCGCATTTCCTGGGCAGGCGCAGGCTTGGCGTGGATATTCGCGATGATTACGGGCGGTTATTGGCGCCAGCGGAAGGCGCTTTGGCGCTTCTCCGCCAAGGTGGTGATGGTGGGCTGGCCGGGATGGGCATTCAGCCGCCGCAGAAACTGGTGTCGCTATTTTCTGGCCCAGTGCGCGTGGGTGCGGATGGCAGCGCGGTGATTGCGCTGGAGGTTCCGGATTTCGCGGGTGAATTGCGCCTGATGGCGGTGGCCTGGGAAGGCAATCGCATCGGTGCCGCCAGCCGGCCCATGATTGTGCGCGACCAGGCCGTAGTGGAAGCGGCCTTGCCGCGATTCCTGGCGCCCGGCGATACGGCGCGGCTGCCGGTGTTGATGCACAATATCGAATTACCGGCAGGTGAAATTGTCGCCGAACTCAGCACCGAAGGCGGGATTGCGATTGAAGGGCCGACGCGCTTGGCAGCGCAGCTTGCCACCGGCGAACGCGCAGCACCTGCAACGACCTTGCGCGCGCTTGCGGGCGGTGAGGGCGTGTTGCGGCTCCGCCTGAGTGGACCTCAGGGTTTCAGCGTCACGCGCGAAAGCCGCATCACCATTCGCCCCGCGCGGCCGCTGCTGACCGATGTGCAATCGGCCGAATTGCCCGGTGGGGCGGAGCGAGAAGTGGCACCCGCCCTTGACCGCTTCATTCCTGGCACGGCGCGGGCGGAACTCAGCCTTGGTGCCGTGGTGCGCTATGATGCGGCGGCAGCTTTGCGTGCTGTGGAAGCCTTCCCCCTGGCCTGCCTGGAACAAAGCGCGGCGCGCGCCATTGGGCTGAGTGCAGGGCTGTTCACACCAGCCGGTGGCGATCACGCGGCCCGGCTGCAAGCCGCGGTGCAGGCCATTTTGGATCGGCAGCGTTTTGATGGCGCCTTCGGCCTGTGGTCCGCCAATGCGCAAGCCGAGCTGTGGCTGACACCCTTCGCGGTGGAAGCGCTGCTGCGCGCGCGCAGCGCTGGCGCCACGCTACCGGAAGCCGCGTTGAATGATGCGCTGCGCTTCCTGGATGATGCGGTGGGCGATACGGGGGAAGCCACGCCGGAAGAACGCGCCGCGCAAGCCTATCGGCTGCATGCGTTGGCCATGGCGGGGCGGGTTCGGCTCGGCGCGGCGCGGCGGTTGATGGAAAGCGCGGGCAATATGCCAACGCCGCTTTCGCTCGCGCAATTGGGCGCGGTGTTTGCGCGTGGCGGGGATCGCGCCCGGGCGGAACAGGCTTTCAACGCTGCGCTTTCGAACCTGAGCCGACGCTGGTGGAGCTTTGATCTTGGTACGGCGCAGCGAGATGCGCTGGCGGTGGCAAGCCTGCTCAAGGAAAGTGGCTTGCTCGTGGATCGGCTGGCGGCGCTGATGGGCGCCTTGCCGGGGCAGAATTTCACGCCGGAGAATACCAGTACGCAGGAACAGGCTTGGGCCGTACTGGCGGCGGCGCGTTTGGGCCAAGGCCTGCGCCCGATCGAAGCAAGCCTGGATGGCGTGGCGCTGCCCGCAGCACCGGTGATTGTGGCGCCGCTTTCTGGCCCGGCACGGCTGCGCAACCGGGGCAGCACAACCGTATGGCAAATGACCGCGACTGCCGGCATCCCGCGTGAGGCACCGCAAGCTGCGCGGCAGGGCTTGCGCGTGACGCGGCATTTCCATGCGCTGGATGGCGCGGCGCTGAACCTGGATACGCTCCGCGCTGGGGATGGCTTTGTTCTGTTGCTGGAAGCCAGCGCGGATGCGGAGGAGAAGTTTCAGTTGCTGGTGCAGCAGGGCCTGCCGGCGGGTTGGGAAATCACCGGGCGCTTTGGCGCGGGGGAAGTGTCTGGCCTGCCCTGGCTTGGCCAGCTTACCGCCATTGATAGCCAGCCCGCCTTGGATGATCGCTTCGCCGCGGCGGTGACTTTGGAAGGCGAAAACCGCGTGGCACGCATTGCGGTACGGGTACGGGCGGTGACGGCAGGCAGCTTCGAACTGCCGGGGGCCGAGGTGCGGGACATGTATCGCCCGGCCTTTTTCGCCCGTCAGAATACCGGGCGGATCGCCGTACTACCTTAGAGCGTGTTGCGTTCACATGGGTTCACGCAACCCGCTCTAAATCGTTGTTTTTCGAGCATCTTCACACGTTCAGATGATTCCATCTGAACGTGATCTGCTCTAACCACCATCCTTATTCGGGCGACGGCGGAAGGCATCCAGGCTGACCACCTCACCTGGCGGTGCTGGCGCTGGCGTGGGGGCGGGAGGTGCGGCGGCGGGTGCTTCAGGCAGGCCCGCCTTTTCTTCTTCCAGCCCGCTTGGCGTGAAGCGCAGGCCGAAGCGCACATGCGGATCGTGGAACATGGTCAACGCGCCAAAGGGGACCACCAGCTTCGCCGGCGCGCCGCCGAAATGCAGCGTCACGCCGAAGCGCTCCGCCACGCGGTCCACAAACAGCCCTTCGAATTGGTGTTGCAGGATAATGGTGATTTCCTCAGGGTATTTCGCCTTGAGGTGCCCTGGGATCGCAACGCCCGGATGATCTGTCCGGTAGCTCAAGTAAAAATGATGCTCCCCTGGCATGCCGTGTTCGGCGGCATGTTCCAAGGCGCGCCAGGCGACTTCGCGCATCGCGTCTTCGGTCCAGGCTTCATAGGGAAGCAGGCTTTCGGGTGGGGGGGATTTCTCGCTCATGCGCGGCTGTCCTTAGAACCCTTCGCGCGGGCTGAAAAGAGTGGGGGGCTTCTGTTGCCCGGCGCCCCCCGAGCCGCGCTTACCTATTAGGCAGCGAGTGCGGCAGCCTCACGGCTGTTATCGTTCGCACTTAAGGTTTAGCCCGATAACGGCGGTACAATGCCGAGCAAAAGCGTCCCCTTTACCACGCGCGTCGAGCCTGTTTCGCCCCCATCTGCCGCTGATAAGGCGGGTGATTGGTGGAGGCGCCGGGTACCGCCCCCGGGTCCGCAACGCTTATTCCGAGCCGTGTTTATCGCCATAGTCACCGAAGTGACGGAGCATATATAGGCGCTTTGGCGTCGGATATCGAGGGGGTGGAGACCTAACCCTTCACAAGCCCTTTTTCGACCACGCGGGCATAAAGCGCCGCGCCATAGGGAATGGCCTCATCATTGAATTGGTAGCGCGGGTTATGCACTTCCGCGCCATCGCCAATGCCGAAATTGATGTAGGCTCCAGGCACCCGTTCCAACATGAAGGAAAAATCCTCGGACGCCATGGCGGGCGGCTTGTCGCGCGCTACCTTGTCTTCGCCGACCAATTCCGCCGCCGCTGCCGCCAGGGCTTCGGTCTGTTCCGGCGCATTGACGGTGGGGGCGAAGATCAGCCGGTAATCCACGCTGGCCGAGGCACCAAAGCCGGCCGCGACCCCGGCCGCCACACGCTTCAGCCCTTCTTCGATCTGCTGGCCGACCTCGCGCGAGAAAAAGCGCGCCGTGCCGGAAATCACGGCGGTTTCAGGAATGATGTTATAGGCTTCGCCGCCCACCACCTTGGTTACGCTGATCACCGCCACATCGCGCGGCGACAGATTGCGTGAGACAATGGATTGCAGCGCCGCCGTGACATGGCAGGCAGCCAATACGGGATCAATCGAGGCCTCTGGCCGCGCGCCATGGGCGCCCTTGCCGGTGATGGTGATGTCAAAAAACGCGCCGCCCGCCATGAAGGATCCGCTGCGAATGGCATATTCGCCAAGCGGCATATTCGGGCGGTTATGCATGCCGTAAATCGCATCGCAGGGGAAACGCTCAAACAACCCATCTTCAAGCATGGCGAGCGCGCCGCCGCAGCCTTCCTCCCCCGGCTGGAAGATGAAATGGACAATGCCGTCGAAATTGCGGGTCTCGGCCAGGTATTTGGCGGCGCCAAGCAGCATGGTGGTGTGCCCATCATGCCCGCAGGCATGCATCGCCCCCTTCACCGTGCTGCGAAAGGGCAGGTCTGTCAGTTCATCCATTGGCAGCGCATCCATATCGGCACGCAGCCCAATGGCGCGATTGCCGGA
>CAMCHA010000255.1 GCA_945874515.1 Asaia bogorensis | reverse complement strand
CGTATTCGCGGCGCATTTGGGCCTGACCCGGAAAAACCCGCCCCCGCGAAGGACGCCAAGCCAGGTGCTGCGGACCCGGAAGCCACGCGCCGCGCGGTGCTGGATTCGATCAGGGCGCTGATGCTGATCCGCAGCTACCGTGTGCGCGGGCATTTGGAAGCGCGGCTTGATCCGCTCGGCCTGCAAGTGCCCAAGCCCCATCCGGAACTTGACCCCAAGACCTACGGCTTTACGGATGAGGATTTGGATCGGTCGATCTTCCTGGATTTCGTGCTGGGCAAGGAAGCTGCAAGCTTGCGCGAAATTCTCGCCATCTGCCGCGCTTCCTATTGCGGTTCGATCGGCGTTGAGTTCATGCATATCCAGGACCCGGATCAGAAATCCTGGATCCAGCGCCGCATTGAAGGCGCGCCGTGGATTGGCGCTTTTGATGCCGCCCAAAAAAATCAAATTCTGCAACAATTGACAGAAGCGGAAGGGTTTGAAGCCTTCTGCGCGCGCAAATTCGTGGGCACCAAGCGCTTCGGCCTGGAAGGTGGAGAAACCACCATCTCGGCGGTGCAGGCGGCGATTGAAACCGCGGCCAAGCAGGGTGCCAAGGAAATCGCGATTGGCATGGCGCATCGCGGCCGTTTGAACATGCTGGTCAATGTCGTGAAGAAATCCTTCACGCAGGTGTTTTCGGAATTCAAAGGCAATTCCAGCAACCCGGATGATACCGGTGGCTCAGGCGATGTGAAGTATCACCTTGGCACCAGCACCGATATCGAAATTGCCGGCAATAAGGTTCACCTTTCGCTGCAACCCAATCCTTCGCATCTGGAAGCGGTGGACCCGGTGGTGGCGGGCAAGGTGCGCGCGCGGCAGGATATGTCGGGCGATATCAAGGGCCGGCGTTCGGTGATGGGCATTCTGCTGCATGGCGATGCGGCCTTTGCCGGGCAGGGCGTTGTCTATGAAACGCTCGCCATGAGCCAATTGGTTGGCTATCGCACCGGCGGCACATTGCATATCGTGACAAATAACCAGATTGGCTTCACTACCGTGCCGCTGCACGCCTATTCCGGTTTGTATTGCACGGATGTGGCGAAATCCGTGCAGGCGCCAATCCTGCATGTGAATGGCGATGATCCGGAAGCGGTGGTGTTCTGCGCGCGCTTGGTAGCCGAATTCCGCATGGTATTCGGCGCGGATGTGGTGCTGGATATCGTCTGCTATCGCCGCCTCGGCCATAATGAAAGCGATGAGCCCGCCTTCACCCAGCCGCTTATGTATAACCGCATCCGCGAATTGCGCACCACGCGCACGCTTTATGCGGAACGGCTGGCGCAGGAAGGTTCTGTGCCGTCTGAATCCTCCAAAGCCATGCTGGATGCCTTCAATGCGCGGCTTGAGGAAGCCTTTGAGGCTTCGCAATCCTATCGCCCCAATAAGGCGGATTGGCTGGAAGGCCATTGGTCCGGCCTGCGTCCAGCCGGTTCCACGGATGAGGCTGAGCAGCTTGAAGCGACCTCCGTCGCGTCGGAAACGCTGAAGGAAATTGGCCTCGCGCTTGCGCGCGTGCCTTCCGATTTCGCTGTCAATTCCAAGATCGCGCGGCAATTGGAACAAAAGCGCCAGGCAATTGAAACCGGGGAGGGGATTGATTGGGCGACTGGCGAAGCGCTTGCTTTCGGGTCTCTGCTGCTGGAAGGCCATCGCGTGCGCTTGTCAGGCGAAGATGTGCAGCGCGGCACCTTCAGCCATCGCCATGCGGTGCTGATTGATCAGGCAAGCCAGGCTGAGTACACGCCGCTCAATAATATCCGTGATGGTCAGGCGAAGTTTGAAGCCTTCAATTCTTTGCTCGCGGAATTCGGCGTGCTTGGTTTTGACTACGGCTATTCGCTGGCCGATCCGAAGACGATGGTGCTGTGGGAAGGCCAGTTTGGTGACTTCGCCAATGGCGCGCAGGTAATCATTGATCAGTTCATCGCCTCGGGTGAAACCAAGTGGCTCCGCATGTCGGGCTTAGTCATGCTGCTGCCGCATGGCTATGAAGGGCAGGGGCCGGAACATTCATCTGCCCGCCTTGAACGCTATTTGCAGCTTTGTGCTGAACGCAATATGCGCGTCTGCAACTTCACGACGCCGGCCAATTACTACCATGCGTTGCGCCGGCAGATGAAGGCGAATTACCGCAAGCCCTTGGTGGTGATGACGCCGAAATCCCTGCTGCGGCATAAGCTTGCCATCAGCAGCCTGTCGGAATTCGGCCCCGGCAGCGGGTTCCGGCATGTGATTGATGAGGTGGATAAGATCGCGCCGCCCAAGAAAATTCGTCGGGTCGTGCTGTGCACCGGCAAGGTCTATTATGATTTGCTGCAGGAACGCCGCGACAAGGGCATTAAGGATGTCGCGATTGTGCGGATGGAACAGCTTTATCCCTTCCCGAGCATCAGCCTGCCGCCGGTTTTGGCGCAATATCCCAATGCGGATGTGGTCTGGTGCCAGGAAGAACCGGAAAATATGGGTGCCTGGAATTTCGTGGATCGCAAGATTGAAGCGGTGCTGAAGACGCTGAACATCAAAGCGAAGCGCCCGGATTACGTGGGCCGGGAGGAGGCAGCGAGCCCTGCCACCGGTCTTGCCAAAGTGCATCAACATCAACAGGAAGCATTAGTGCGCGCGGCCCTGGCGGGCTGACGCGTATTGGTTTTGGAACGGATCGAGCAATGACCAATATTGTTGTGCCCACTTTGGGCGAAAGCGTTTCTTCCGCCACCGTCGCGCGCTGGCTCAAACAGGCCGGCGATGCCGTTGCGGCGGATGAGCCGCTGGTGGAACTCGAAACCGACAAGGTGACGGTGGAAGTGAATGCGCCAGTGGCGGGTGTGATTACCGCCATTGCCGCCGATACGGGTGCGGAAGTGCTTCCCGGTGCCGTGCTGGGCAGTATTGAGGCCGGCGCCGCCGCCGCCGCGAAGCCTGCCGCCGTGCCCGCGCCGTCCGCCAAGCCCGCCGCTGCGCCCGCGCCTGCACCGGCTGCGGCACCTGCCCATGCGCCATTGCCGGCTGCGGCGAAGATGATCGCCGAAACCGGGGCGAGTGCTGCCGCGATGGGTGCGGGCACGGGCAAGGATGGGCGTATCACCAAGGGTGATGTGCTGGCCTATTTGGCGCAGCCTGCTGCTGCACCTGCGCCAGCACCTGCGGCGCGCGCTTCTCGCCCGCCGGAAGCGGGTGAAGAACGCGTGAAAATGACGCGGCTCCGTACCACTATCGCGCGCCGCTTGAAGGAAGCGCAGAATACGGCGGCGATGCTGACCACCTTCAATGAGGTGGATATGTCAGCCGCCATGGCGCTGCGCGCGGAGTATCGCGATGCCTTTGAAAAGCGGCATGGCGTGAAGCTTGGCTTCATGTCCTTCTTTGTGAAGGCGTGTGTTGCGGCGCTGAAGGAATTCCCGGCCGTGAATGCCGAGATTGATGGCGATGAGATTGTCTATAAGAATTTCGTGCATATGGGCATTGCGGTGGGCGGGCCTTCGGGCCTGGTGGTGCCGGTGCTTCGCAATGTGGATGGCATGGGCTTTGCCGAAATTGAAAAGCGCATTGGTGAATTCGGCAAGCGCGCGCGTGATGGTGCCTTGAAGCTGGATGAATTGGCGGGTGGTTCCTTCACCATCACCAATGGCGGCATTTATGGCTCGCTCATGTCCACGCCGATTTTGAATCCGCCTCAATCGGGCATTCTTGGCATGCACAAGATTCAGGATCGCCCCATGGCGGTGGCTGGCAAGATCGAAATCCGCCCGATGATGTATATCGCGCTGTCTTATGATCACCGCATTGTGGATGGGAAGGAAGCCGTGAGCTTCCTGGTCCGCGTAAAGGAAAGCGTCGAGGATCCGCGCCGATTGATGCTCGATATCTGAATAAGGCGGGAGGGCAAATAGTGCTCCCGCTTCTTCTTCAATCTATGGTCAGCTTCAATCTTGCGACCATGCGTTCTTCATAGACCGCACGTTCACGAGCGAATTTTGTGTAGTCTGCCGGACCAAGATATTCATTGGGCAGGTCGTGTTTCTTCATATACTCCTGAACCAGCGGGTGATGCTGGGTCTTCTTGAAGGCCTGATGCAGGAATTCGGTTATCTCGGGATCCATGCCTTTAGGGCCGGTAATCCCGTAAGGTGACGTGACCACCATGTCATACCCCAAGTCGCGCAAGGTTGGCGCATTGGGAAAGGCGCCAAGGCGCTCACGGGTCCACACCGCCAGCAATCGCAATTGCCCTGCTTCCACATTCGGCGCCCAGGAGTTGGAATTGGCGATGCAGTCAATCTGGCGCGCGAGCAGCGCCGTGATGTTTTCCGATGTGCCGCGATAGGGCACATGGATCATTTCGACTCCCTCTTTTTCGCAAAGTTCTTCCATGGCGAGATGATTGGAAGTCGCGATTCCCGAAGTGCCATAAGTCAATTCGCCGGGCCGTCGCCGCGCTTCCGCAAACATATCCTTGAGCGAATTCCATCCGGAGGCAGGATGCACGACATGGCCGAAGATGAAGCCTGTCTGCTGCATGATATACGTGAAGTCATTCACCGGGTCCCATGTTGGGCGCTTGGTGAGAAAGGG
>CAMCHA010000254.1 GCA_945874515.1 Asaia bogorensis | reverse complement strand
GGCAGGCCCTTGGCAAGCAGCTTGCGCGGCGCCTTGGGGTCCAGCGTTGGGTGCAGCAATTGATCAAGCGCTGCGGGGTTCACGCGCCGCACAGCTTCCGCGTGATCAACCAAGCCTTCGCGTGCCATATCCACCGCGATTTTCAAGGACGCGGCGGCAGTGCGCTTACCATTGCGAGTTTGTAACATATAGAGCTTGTTGCTCTGCACCGTGAATTCAATGTCCTGCATGTCACGGTAATGGCGTTCCAGCGTCGCGCGCACTTGGACCAATTCGGCATAGGCGGCGGGCATGGCGTCTTCCATGCTGCGTTCGGTGGGTTTGGAACGTTCCTTCGCCATAGGCTGCGGCGTGCGAATACCCGCCACCACATCCTCACCCTGCGCATTGATCAGATATTCGCCGTAGAAAATATTCTCGCCGGTCGAAGGGTCCCGCGTGAAGCAGACGCCGGTTGCGCAATCCTCACCCATATTGCCGAAGACCATGGCTTGCACATTGACCGCGGTGCCCCATTCGGCCGGGATGTCATGCAGGCGCCGATACGTCACCGCGCGCTGGTTCATCCAACTGCCAAACACCGCGCCAATCGCGCCCCAAAGCTGCGTTTCAGGATCTTGCGGGAAGGGCCTGCCGGTAACCTCGGCGACCATTTCCTTATAGCCATCCACCACGCGATGCCATTCGGATGCGGTGAGTTCGGTATCTTCGTTCTTGCCAGTATCGAGCTTCACATGCTCGATAATTTCCTCAAAGCGATGATGATCAACGTCGAGCACGACGGACCCATACATCTGGATGAAACGCCGATAGGAATCCCAGGCAAAGCGCGCATCACCGGAAGCCAGGACCAGGCCTTCAACCGTTTGGTCATTCAGGCCAAGGTTCAGTACCGTATCCATCATGCCCGGCATGGAAACCCGCGCGCCTGAGCGGACGGAGACCAGCAAGGGCCGGTGATGATCGCCGAAGCGGTTACCCACCGCTTCTTCCACCAGCGCCAACGCGGCGCGCACCTGCTGCGCCAAATCATCGGGGTATTTCTGCCCGTTTTCGTAATAGGCGGTGCAGACTTCGGTGGTGATGGTGAAGCCGGGCGGAACAGGCAAACCAATCGAGGCCATTTCGGCCAGGTTGGCGCCTTTGCCACCCAGAAGATTCCGCATATCGGCACGGCCTTCATTGTGGCCGGCGCCGAAGCTATAGACCCATTGTGTCATGGGGGGGTTCCTCAGGCTTCAATCTTGGAGAAATCCGCCACGGCATCCATGGCGGCACGCAGACGGGCGAGCAGTCGCAGACGATTGCGGCGAAGTTCCGGCGCAGGGTCGTTCACGATCACTTTTTCGAAAAAGGCATCCACCGGGGCGCGGAGACCAGCCATAGCTTCCATAGCGCGTTCAAAATCCTCGGCCACGATATCCAGGTGAATGCGGGTGCCGGCTTCTTCCAAAGCGGCGGCAAGGAAGGCTTCTTCGGGCAGTTTCAGCAAATGCGCTTCATAGCCGGTATCAAAGGCGTGGCCATCGCGGTTTTCTTCGATGCGGAGGATGTTCGCGGCGCGGCGTTGGGCGGCGAGAAGGTTGGCGCCGGCCTCGCTTTCCACAAAGCCGCGCACCGCTTCGGCGCGGGCAAGCAGGCGGTTCAGATCATCATCCGGCGTGGCGCCAAAGACCGCAGCGACGACATCATGGCGGGCGCCTTCGCCACGGAGTTGGACGCGCAAGCGTTCGGCGAGGAAATCGAGCAAGCCAGCGGCAAAGGCGGCCACCATCGGGGGATGGGTGGCACCGGTTGGCGCCTGCCAGCCGCTGGTGCGCTTCGCTTCCGCGATGTCCATGCCGAAGGTTGGCTGCGCGGTGCTGCCGGTTGCTTGCGGAAAGCCGAAAAAGGCTTCGCCAATGATATCCCCAAGCGCTAGCCGTAGCCCATTCTCCCGAATGATGCGAATGACGCCCAAAGCCGCGCGGCGGAGCGCGAAAGGATCACCGCTGCCGGTCGGCTTTTCGCCCACAGCGAAGAAACCGACCAATTGGTCAATCTTATCCGCCAGCGCCACTGCGATGGCCACCGGCTCCGTCGGCACAGCATCACCCGCGCCCGCAGGGCGGTAATGCGCGGCGATGGCTTCCGCCACGCGGGCATCCTCGCCCTGATCCAGCGCATAATACCGCCCCATCACGCCCTGCAATTCCGGAAACTCACCCACCATGCCGGAGGCAAGATCAGCCTTCGCCAACCGCGCCGCGCGCCGCGCCAGCGCCGCATCGGCGCCCAATTTTTCCGCGATCAGCCCAGCCAAGTTTTCAAGCCGTGCCACACGGTGGCCTTGCGTGCCGAGCTTGGCATGGAACACCACACTGTCCAGCTTGGGCAGGAAGCTTTCCAACTTTTGCTTGCGGTCCAAATCCCAGAAGAAACGCGCATCTGCAAGCCGCGCGCGCAGCACGCGTTCATTGCCGGCAACAATCGCCGCACCACCATCGGGCGCTGCGATATTCGCCACCAACGCAAAGCGCGGCGCAGCGGTTCCATCTGGCTTGCGCAGCGCGAAATAGCGCTGATTGACGCGCATGGTGGTGCGCATGACTTCGGGCGGTAGATCCATAAAGGCGTCATCAATCCGCCCCAGCAAGGGGACCGGCCATTCGACCAAACCCGCCACTTCCGCAATCAGCGCGTCATCCGGCACCACTTCCAGCCCTAGCTTGGCGACCAGGGTGTTGATGCCTTCACGGATCAGGGCCGTGCGGTCTTCCGCTTCCAGCAAAACATGGCGCGTGGTCAGCGCATTCTTGTAATCGTCAAAATTGCCAACCGAGAACGCACCGGGGGACATGATGCGATGGCCTTCGGTTAGATCGCCGCTGGCAAGGCCATGGCCATCATCACCGCCTTGCGCCAGATTGAAGGGCACAGCTTCACCATCCAGGACGCATAGGATGCGCTTCAATGGGCGCACCCAAACCATGGAGGATGTGCCGCCCCAGCGCATGGATTTTGGCCAGGGAAAGCTGCGCAGCAAAGCGGGGATGGCGGCGGCCACCAAAGCGCGGGCTTCCAAGCTTTGGCCTGGCTTTATCAGCACCCAGAATTGCCCCTGTTCGGTCAGCGCATCTCGGGCGGCACCGTGCTTCCGCAAAAATCCTTCAATCGCCTGATCGGGTGCGCCAATGCGTGGGCCGCGTTCTTCCTTGGCTTCGGTGGTGACACTTGGCTTTAATTGCGCGGTCAGGCCAATACGGCGCGGGCCGAAAAACACACGCTGCGGCGCTTCCAAGAGCGCGGCGCAGCCATCGCTGAACAGCTTGGCCAAATCCTCCGCTGCGCGCGGCTGCATGCGCGCCGGTATTTCTTCGCAGAATAATTCAAGCAGCAGTTCAGCCATGGAGTTTGATCGCCGGCTCTATATCGGTTGCGGCGAAATCTTCTCCCTTGAACAGTAATGGCTGGCCGCGTTCGCTGGCCAGCGCGTAAGCAAAACAATCGCCGAGATTGAGCGCTGCCTTG
Organism: Asaia bogorensis; assembly: GCA_945874515.1. Taxonomy (GTDB): domain Bacteria; phylum Pseudomonadota; class Alphaproteobacteria; order Acetobacterales; family Acetobacteraceae; genus Neoroseomonas; species Neoroseomonas bogorensis_B. The sequence goes on along the minus strand of CAMCHA010000254.1, from coordinate 1,116 downwards.
TGGCGGCCCTTGCCATAGCGGCGATGCGCTTCCCGCGCACGCATCGCCTGACTTACCGTGAAGGGAACGATTTCCAGGTCAAGCCGCGCCATCAGCCCTGCGAATTCCGCTGCGGCAACAGGGCTGCGGTTATCAGCAACAATCGCTGCCTCCAGCCATGATGCCGCAGATATGGCGCGGCCTGAAGCTTCCTCGGCCGCCTCGGCAAAAGCAGCCGCTTCCGGTTCGCCAAACAACATGGCCAGCACTGCGGAGGAATCGAGGATCATCGCGGCAGACCATTTTCATCATAAAGGTCACGGTGATCGGAACTGTCGCCCGGCAATAGCGTGGGCCGTACGCGTTCCCCAATGGCGAGGATTTCCGCCACTTTTCGCGCGCGCGCTTCCTTGGTTGCTGACAGCTTTTCCTGCACCGCCACACGCACCGCCCCGGTCGCCGTGGTGCCGAGCATTGCCGCAAGCTCCTTGGCTTCGGCAATCAGAGCTGCATCCTTGATGTTTAGCTGGCCCATAGCGCACCTTTGGTAGAAAGTGCCCCTGATATGGTAGAAAGCCCCCGAAAGCGCAAGATCACGCCCCTTCGCCGGCCAGCCAGGCCTCACAACACCCCTTCGCCAGCGTCCGCACGCGGCCGATATAGGCAGCGCGCTCCGTCACGCTGATGGCGCCACGTGCATCCAGCAGGTTGAAGCGATGCGATGCCTTGATGCATTGGTCATAGGCCGGCAGCGCCAGCTTGCGTTCCAAAAGCGCGGCGCATTCGGCTTCCGCATCCTCAAAATGGCGGAACAGCATTTTGGTGTCGGCGGCTTCGAAATTATGGGCGCTGTATTCGCGCTCAGCGCGGAGGAAGACATCGCCGTATTTCACGCCCTCATCATTGAAATCCAGGTCATAAACATTCTCGACCCCCTGGATATACATTGCCAGCCGTTCAAGCCCGTATGTGAGTTCAGCGCTGGGCCTTTCGCAGGCAATGCCGCCCACCTGCTGGAAATAGGTGAATTGCGTCACCTCCATCCCATCGCACCAAACCTCCCAACCCAGGCCCCAGGCGCCGAGCGTCGGGCTTTCCCAATCGTCTTCCACAAAGCGGATGTCATGCAAAGCGGGG
>CAMCHA010000253.1 GCA_945874515.1 Asaia bogorensis | reverse complement strand
GGGCGTCACTGCGCGCACCACTGAGGAAATCCTGCGCAGCCTGACGCTTTTCGCCCAGCACGTGATCCCGGCCTTCCGCCCACCCGCCAGCCGCATGGCGGCGGAATAGGCATGGATTTCATTTGGCGGGTAGGGTAATGGGCAGGAATACTGGAAGTCTATTCCAGTCAACAGGGACAAGAGAGGAAAAGCCATGACACTTGAGAGAAGGTCTATTCTGGCCGCTGGCGGCGGCGCGGCTGCCTTGGGCGCATTACCCTGGCGGAGTGCGCGCGCGCAGGCCGCGAATACCATCAAGATCGGCTTGCTGTCGGATATGTCCGGGCCGTATCGGGACCTGAATGGCCCGAATAGCATTTCGGCCACACGCCTTGCGATGCAGGAAATGACAGCGGCCCATGGCCTTAATGTTGAGCTGATAGTGGCCGACCATCAGAACCGCCCTGATGTTGGCATCAACATTAGCCGGCAATGGTTTGACCGTGATGGCGTGGACATGGTGCTCAACCTTGCGGCTTCGTCGGTCGCGCTCGCCGTTTCCGATTTGGCACGGGAAAGAAACAAGGTGGCGATTGCGACTTCCACGGCAACCTCTGATCTTACTGGCCGTGCCTGCAACGCCAATACAATTCATTGGGTTTACGATACCTACATGCTGGCCAAGTCAACGGGTGCGGCCATGGTGCGCGCGGGGGGCGATAGCTGGTTCTTCATCACGGCGGATTACGCCTTCGGACATGCGCTGGAACGTGATACCTCCGCTTTCGTTCGCGCCGCGGGTGGTCGGGTTGCCGGCCAAGTGCGCACACCCTTTCCGGGCACCACGGATTTTTCATCATTCATCCTGCAGGCGCAAGCCAGTCGCGCAAAGGTGATTGGTCTTGCCAATGCCGGCACCGATACCACCAACTGCATCAAGCAGGCCGCGGAATTTGGCATTACGCGGCGCGGCATTAAGCTTGCCTCCATGCTCATGTTCATCAGCGATGTGCACGCCCTTGGGCTTGAAACGGCCCAGGGTCTTGTGTGCACTGCTTCCTATTATTGGGATACGGATGACAAGACACGTGGTGTCGCCCGCCGCGTTCTGGCCAATTCCGGGGTCAATACGCCGGTCACCATGGCGCAGGCCGGCGACTATTCCGCAACGCTGCACTATTTGAAGGCGGTTGCCGAATTGGGGGCAGGACCTGCAAAGGCCAGCGGGCGCGCTGTTGTAGAACGCATGAAGGCCATGCCGACGCAAGATGATGCCTTTGGTGCAGGCACCATCCGCGCCGATGGCAGAAAGCTTCACCCAGCCTTTCTGTATGAGGTGAAGACACCGGCGGAAAGCAAGCACCGGTTCGATTACTACAAGCTGTTGCAGACCAGCCCGGCTGATGAGGCCTTCCGTCCGATTGCTGATGGTGGATGCGCTATCGTCCGTAGCTGATCCTGATTTGGTGGGGCGGCCGCGCGCCGCCCCATCGCCTTCCTATGCTTTAGGCAGTGGCGGCAGCGGCGTCGCCTCAGGCGGGATCTGCACTTCCGCCACATTCAGCGTCATTGATACGGTGACGTAATAGCCACTTACCGCGATCAAATCCACCACACCCTGTTCACCGAAGCGCGCCGCAGTAGCGGCAAAGGTGGCGTCGGATACGCCATGATCACGGTGCAGTTCTGTGCAGAATTCATAGACCAGGCGTTGATCTTCCGTCATGCCCGCAGGGCGGCGACCTTCGGCAAGGTCAGCGGCGATGGCGGGCGGCAAGCCGGCCTTCATCGCCATGGCGTGATGCGCATACCATTCATATTGGCTGGTCCAGACCCGCGCCGTGACCAGAATGGCGAATTCATTCAAATCGGCGGGGATGGAGCTGTTGAAGCGCAGATATTCGCCAACCTTCTGCATCCTGTCGGCAAAAACCGGGCTGCGCAGCCAGGCATTGAAGGGGCCACGCAGGCCGCCGCGCGGGCCTTTGATGATGCCCTCGGCCGCCGCGCGTTGCTCCGCGCTCATGCTCTCGGGCGTCAATTCGGGGAAGCGCGGCTTCTTCGGTGTGCTCATCAGGGTTTCCTTATCTTTATTGCTGCCGAAAGCGGCGCGCCCCGGCGGATGGGGCAGGCTAGACAGCGCCAGGGGGGCGGGCAAGCCTGCGCATGCTTGCCGGGGCGGGGGGCTTTGGTTAGCGTAAGCGCTTAGAACGGCGTCCCCAGGGCATTCCTGGCCAGCACCAAGCCGGATGGAGAAGCACCATGCATGATATCGTGATTCGCGGCGGCACCATTGTGGATGGGCTCGGCACGCCGCGTTACACCGGTGATGTCGCGATTGATGGCGACCGAATCACGCAGGTGGGCGGCAAGGCCGGGCCGGCGCGGCGCGATGTTTCAGCCGAAGGCCGGCTGGTCACGCCTGGCTGGGTGGATGTGCATACGCATTATGATGGCCAAGCCACTTGGGACCCGAAGCTCGCACCTTCTTCCTGGCATGGCGTGACGACTCTGCTTTTCGGGAATTGCGGCGTTGGCTTCGCGCCAGTGCAGAAAAGCCACCATCAGGCGTTGATTGATCTGATGGAAGGTGTGGAAGACATTCCCGGCATTACGCTGACCGAGGGGTTGAAATGGAATTGGGAAAGCTTCCCCGAATATCTTGACGCTTTGGAAGCCATGCCGCGCACGCTGAATATCGGCGCGCAGCTCGCGCATCATCCCTTGCGCGTTTACGTGATGGGTGAACGCGGATTGAATCGGGAAAACGCGACAGGCGATGATATTGAAGCCATGGCGCGACTGACGCAGGAAGCGCTGGAATCCGGTGCCTTCGGCTTCACCACATCGCGCACGGATCAGCACAAGACCCTGGCCGGTGATCTGGTGCCGGGCCGCTATGCGGAAGAAGAGGAATTGCTCGCCATCGGTCGCGCCATGGGCCGGGCCGGGCGCGGCACTTTCGGCATGTTGAGCGATTTTGAGGATGAAGCCGCGGAATTTCGCTGGCTGCGTGAAGTGGCGAAATCCACCAAGCGCCCGGTTTGGTTCCTGCTGACCGATCGCGCCTATGACCCGCAGCGTTGGAAGCGCCTAATGCAGGGCGTGCATGATGCGCGCGCCGAGGGGCTGAGCCTGGCCGCCCAGGTTGCGGGGCGCACGGTGGGGTTGATTTTGGGGCTGACGACGTCGCTCAATCCCTTTGCCTTACGTGAAAGCTTTGCGGCGCTGGCGGGGCTGCCGCCGGCCGAGCAATTGGCGCGGCTGCGTGATCCGGAGATGCGGCGTAAGATTCTCTCTGAGGAAGCATCGAAGCGGTTGCTGGATGTTCTGCCGCCATTGTCGCGCCAGATCGCGACGCGTTGGGACAATATGTTCGAATTGGGCGATCCGCCGGATTATGAACCGCCGCGGGAGCGCAGCATTGCCGCCCTCGCCGCCAAGGCCGGGCAGGACCCGGCTTCCTATTGCTATGATTTCCTGGTGGGCGCTGATGGCGGGCGGATGCTGTATTTCCCGGTTACGAATTACGTGACGGGTGATCTTTCCGTCGTGCGTGAAATGAATATGGACAAGGCGACGGTGCTTGGCCTTTCCGATGGCGGTGCGCATTGCGGCGTGATTTGCGATGCCTCTACGCCAAGCTTCATGCTGACGCATTGGGCGCGGGATCGGAAGCGCGGCGAGGGCCTGCCCTTGGAATTCGTGGTTAAGCGCCAAACCAGTGAGACAGCAGATTTCTTCGGCCTGACGGATCGCGGCCGGCTGGCACCCGGCGCGGTGGCTGATGTGAACATCATCAATTTCGATGCACTGCGCTTGTATCACCCTGAGATGATCTATGATTTGCCAGCGGGCGGGCGGCGTTTGGTGCAACGCGTTGATGGCTATGACATGACGCTGGTTGCCGGCAAGCCCATTCGCGAAGCTGGCCATGATACGGGCGCGCTGCCGGGCAAGCTTCTGCGCGCGGCAAGCTGAAAGGCCTCCAGCCTCACGTCAGCCGATAATGGCTCGGCATTTCATCCTTGAGCGCCACGCCGGTGGCACCAAGCCTGCGCGCTTCGGCCAATAGCCACAGCGCCTTGGCGGCAGCGACATCAGCACTTAGCCCGCCTGGGCGGATATTGCTGATGCAGTTGCGCATGGCGTCATTGCTGCCGCGCCTTGCCGCCCAGGTGATATAAAGCCCCATGCTGTCGGTCGCGGAAAGCCCGGGTCTTTCGCCGATCAGCACTACAATTGCTGCGGCTTCCATCGCTTCCGCCACATCATCGCCAAGCGCGACGCGCGCCTGTTCGGCGATGATGATGGGGCCAGGCGTAAAGCCCGCCTTGCTGAGCGCCGGCACCAATACGCTGAGCAGTGCAGGTGCTTGTTGCTGCACGCCGCTGGCGCAAAGCCCATCCGCGATCACCAGCGCAATGCTGCCTGGTGCCTTTGGCAGAACAGTGCCTTCCGGCAGGCGGCGGCCAAGATCAGGGCGGAGCAAAAAGCGTCGGCGTTCTTCCGCCTGGCTTGTCACGCGTTGAATGGGCAGACTAAGGGGCAAAAGTTCTTCTTCAAGCTTTGCCGTATCCAGCTTGGACCAGACCGCATCGCGCGCCCGCGCATGTGCCTCCTGAAAATCCAAATGCGCGGCTGTGGGCAGCGCATT
>CAMCHA010000252.1 GCA_945874515.1 Asaia bogorensis | reverse complement strand
ATCTAGGGGCGCAGCCATGGCCGCACGCATCGATGATCTGCTGGTGCTGGGGCAGAATATCTCGAAGACCGATCTCGCAAAGTATCTGCGTGACCGTGAAGCCGTGCTGCCCTTTGATTTCGGCGGGCTTGGCGATGGCGCGGCAAATGATCGCGTGGCCATCCAGGCGTGTTTCGATCGTGCGGCGGCAGACAAAAAATTCGCTGTCATCCCGCCCGGCACCTGGCGTGTGGATGCTGGCGTTGTGCTTGGCGGCGGGGCGCGCGGGCTGATCATGCAGGGCATCATTCAATATACTGGCGCCACCAATGCGCCGGCCACCGTGCTGACGCTGGGTGATGGTGGCACCACCCGCAATGGCGAAAAGCTCTATCTCGGCCTGCAAGTCACGCGGCAGATCCAATCCGATTGGGTCAGTGAGGCTGATATCGGTATCCTGGCGCGCAACCTGGATTCCTCGCTGATCGATCTCCGCCTGGTATCCGGGTTCACCATTGGGCTGCGCACCCTTGGTGATGGGCGAGGCTTTGAGGATAGCACGCTGAACCTCGGGCGCATCCTCAACAACCGCTACGGGCTTGATGCGCATGCCGCGACCGCGACGGCGTGGAATACCTCCATCCGATACTATGGCGGGCATTTCGCCTGCGGCACGGGCATCAACCCAGCGGTAGACCGTTTCGGCGTGCGGTTTTCGCGCGGTGCCGCGGATGCCTATAACAATCACAATCGTCATGTCTTTGACGCGCCGAATTTCGAGCTGCGTCAGCTTGAGCCCAATGTCGCCATTCCCTTTTTGAATGAGACCAACGGCACGGCAATCATCGCGCGCAACATGCGGATGGAGGGCTGTTCCCCCTTTGCCGCGCGCCATACGGCGGCCGCCACCGATTGCGAATATGATGTGGCCTGGGCGCAGAGCTATGCGATTGGCGTGGACTATACCCCAAGCGCGACCCGCGCCGGCAATGCCGTATTCAACCGTCACCGCGCGCCGACATCACGGCTCACGCGGCTGCTGGCGCATATCCCGAATATCCGCGCTGCCGCGTTTTGGCAGAGCGGTACGGAGATTGGCGTAGAGGGCGCCTGCATCATGGCCACTTCCACCACGGCCGAGACCACCATGGCCGCGCTTTCTTGGAATGGGCTGAATGGTATCACGCCCACCGCGCGGGGCCTACTGCTGAACCCCAATCGCGGTATTGGCTTTGTAGTGCAGACAACCCACGCCAAGGAGTTCGCATTGGCGCATTGGCTGGTGGGCGGCGCCGATGGCGGGCGGCTTTGCTTGCGCTGCTTTGATGGCGCCGGCATTGTGCGGGAAAACATCGCCGGCGATGCCCTGGCATCCGGCACGACGCTGCAATGGGCGCCGACGTCCAAAACCTGGCAGGCGGGGGCAGTTATGCAGGAGAGCGACCTCAATCGCCGCCAGACGGTACGATTTGGGCCGGAGGTGGCCTTTGCGCAAATCGGAATCATCGGCTTTGACGGGCAGATTGAGTTGGAGGCGCTGCGGCTTTACGGCCTGCCGGAGGATGCGCCGGCGGTGCTTTATGGCTGCCCAGCGCTGCCAGCCGGTGGCAGGACGCTGATGTTTTCCGCCAGTTGGGATCTGCCGAGTATGCCACCAGGGGCGACGAGCAATGCAGACGTGACGGTGCCCGGTGCGCGGCGGGGGGATTTCGCGGATGCGTCGCTTGATACCAGCAGCATCGCCTTTGTGCTGGATTGCCATGTCTGGTCGAATGACAAGGTACGCGTCACAGCGCGGAATGTGAGCCTGTCCACGGTGGATTTGCCTGCGGCTGCGCTGCATGTGCAGGTGGTGAAGCGAAGGGTGGGGTGAGGTGTTGAGACGTGGTCAATACACCCGGCGAGGACGCGGCTATCAACCGGGATAGCCTGCCGCTAGCGTCGCGGGGGTTTAGGCTGGTGGAGAGGGTGTGAGAGGGGATTGCTCAACACCACCGCTTGATACATCGCCACATCGCAATTTAATCTTGCCTGCGGATCAGTTAGTTACTCCGTTAGGCAACCCACCTATTTGTCTCATTTAATTCGACGACGGACACAATGCACATCGTTTGGTTCAAGAAAGACCTGCGTATTGCGGACCATAGGCCCCTGGCCATGGCGGCTTCATGTGGCGCGGTCTTGCCGCTTTATATCGCTGAGCCCGGTCTTTGGGCGGAGCCGGATGCATCCGCGCGCCAATGGGCTTTCGCCGCGGAGTGTCTTGAGGAGTTGCAGTCCGATCTCGCAGCGCTTGGGCAGCCTTTATGCGTGATGCAGGGTGATGCCGTTTCAATCTTCAGACAACTTCATCAATGCCGCGGCATCACGGGCTTATGGAGCCATGAAGAAACGAGCAATAGCTGGACATATGCCCGGGATATGGCCGTCGCCGCATGGGCCAGGGAAGCCGGTGTGCCATGGCATGAAATGCCACAATTTGGCGTCATCCGTAGGCTCAAAACGCGCGATGGCTGGGCACGGACCTGGGATCGCCGCATGGCCGAACCCATCACCCCGGCCCCGCTGGCCTTGCAACCGCTTCAGGGCGAATGGCCAGCTTCTGTGCCCAGCGCAGCCGCGCTTGGCCTTTCGCCGGATCCCTGCCCGCAACGTCAGCCAGGCGGCAGAACAGCCGCGCTTGCAAGCTTGCATAGCTTTCTGTTCGAACGCGGTCGCGATTACCGTTTTCAGATGTCGAGCCCTTTGACCGCCTTCGATGCTTGCTCACGGCTTTCGCCGCACCTTACCTGGGGCAGCGTTTCCATGCGCGAAGTTGCGCAAGCAAGCGTTGCCAGGATGGAGGCTCTGCGGCATTCGTCGGATGCTGATGCACGAGCGTGGCGCGCTTCCCTAATTTCCTTCATGGGGCGACAGCATTGGCATTGCCACTTCATGCAAAAACTTGAGGATGAACCACAGCTGGAATTTAAGAATTTACATCGCGCTTATGATGGGGTGCGTCCAGATATCGCGGACGCTGTGAGGCTTTCAGCCTGGACCAATGGGGAAACCGGATTTCCCTTCCTTGATGCCTGTATGCGGGCACTCAATCAGCATGGTTGGATCAATTTCCGGATGCGGGCCATGCTGATTTCCTTTGCAAGCCACCATCTCTGGCTGCCCTGGCGGGACAGCGGGCTTCACCTCGCGCGCAAATTCGTGGACTACGAAGCAGGCATTCATTGGCCGCAAGTTCAGATGCAATCCGGCACCACTGGGATCAATACGATCCGTATTTATAACCCAGTGAAGCAGGGGATGGATCAGGACCCTTCCGGTGCCTTCATCCGCGCCCATGTGCCGGAATTGCGCGCTGTGCCGGATTCTTTCATACATGAACCGTGGCATTGGCCCGGGGCCGTACGGCTGCGCTACCCGAAACCGATTGTGGATAACGCCGCCGCTGCCAAGGCGGCCCGAGAAACTCTTTACGGGCTTCGTAAGGCTGAAGAACATCGATCAAACACCGCAAATATTGCGGATAAGCATGGCAGCCGAAAGGCTGGCCTGCGCATGACAGGCAGGAAAGCCAAGCCGAGCACAAAAGTCAAAACTCAAACACAACTCAAACTGAATTTATGATTGCGTGGTGCGCACCAACTAATCGCGTATCATTGTCAATATAGGGTGAAAATACGTTGGGCGGATCGTGCATCATCCGGGCCATGCACTCAGTCTATGCATCAGCAAGGCGTTGTTCCAGCCCCGGCAGAAAGACTTCGCATACAACCATCGGAGCGTCCTGCATCTCAAATCGGCAGCGTCGTGCCGAAAAGCTGGCTGCGATTTCACCCTCTTGAGCAAGAGTAAAAAGCGGGTGGTTGGGGCCAACCGTTGCGAATTCAAGTGCATTTCGAACCAGCTCGACTCCGCTCGAGAATAAAGTCAGGCCAAGCGAGTTACTGCCGCGGTTCAGAATTGGATACCATATCTTGCAGGCGCGGCGGCAGAAGCTTCGCGCCATCACCACGCGCTGTCCCCCAAGCGATAGCGCTACATGCCTGCTGGTAATTGCATCTCCCGGTCTAATGCCCACCAGATGCGCCTCGTCAGGTGCCGCGATATCTTCTCCAAAGCGTAGAAGCGTGACTGTAAACTCATGTTTCGTTGCGATCAGGCGATCAGTAAGGGACCCTGGCTCCGTAAGGCATCCGAAGGTGCCCGGGTACTCTGGAGATGGATGCTGGTTCCAGGTCAAGTTCGAAGGGTAAGAAGCAAGCATTCGGATCCTTTCTAGCCGCTTTCAAGGCACGGTCTTGCCTGCCAGCTCTTACAAGGAAAATCGGCGTCTATCATATATACATCAGGCTTTTCGGACTGCCGATACACGCAGTCGCTTCTCCCACCGCATGCCATTTTCAGTGGCGTCTTCATCAAAGTGAGCATCAAGAACATCGCCCTCCACGTAGGTTATCTCGTGTGACGGGCTCCCCTGAATGTATCCACTCAGACAGCTATTCCTGTGCTTTGATGGCTGATAGTTAAGGTTATGGCAACGGGGATGGGAGCGTGCCGCCATCCCCGTTGACCTCCGATCTCGGCGGGGCTGAGCCCGTCCAGTTTCGAGTGCTGCCCGGTGATGTTGTAGTCCTACCGCCAGGTGGCTGGCCATGGCGTGCTGCACAATCTGGTGCT
>CAMCHA010000251.1 GCA_945874515.1 Asaia bogorensis | reverse complement strand
TGCCTTCTGCACGTCAGTCATTGCCATCCATGATATTCGCGGCAAGCGGCTGAATTCGCGCGCGGGTAACGTGTACATCGTGAAGCCCAAAATGCATGGGCCGGAAGAAGTGGCCTGGGCCGATGCGCTTTTTGGTCAGGTGGAAGCGGGGCTAGGCTTGCCGCACGCCACGGTGAAAATGGGCATTATGGATGAGGAACGTCGCACCACGGTGAACCTGAAGGCCTGCATCGGGGCGGCCAAGAATCGCGTGGTCTTCATCAATACGGGCTTCCTGGATCGCACTGGCGATGAAATCCACACTGCCATGGAAGCCGGCCCTGTCATTCGCAAGAATGACATGAAGGGCGCGGCCTGGATCAAGGCCTATGAGGATTGGAATGTGGACACGGGCCTCGCTTGCGGCCTGCGTGGGCGCGCACAGATCGGCAAGGGCATGTGGGCCATGCCGGATGCCATGGCGGCGATGCTGGATCAAAAGGTGGGGCACCCCAAGGCTGGTGCTTCCACGGCTTGGGTGCCATCGCCCACAGCCGCCACCTTGCATGCGTTGCACTACCATCAGATCAGCGTTGCCGCGCGGCAGGATGAAATCACCAAGGGCGGCCCGCGCGCGAAGCTGGACGATATTCTGACCGTACCGCTGGCGCGCGATACCAATTGGTCTCCGGCCGATGTGCAGGCGGAATTGGACAATAACGCGCAAGGCATTCTGGGCTATGTGGTGCGCTGGGTGGATCAGGGCGTTGGCTGTTCCAAGGTGCCGGACATTAATGATGTCGGTCTGATGGAAGACCGCGCGACTTTGCGCATCAGCAGCCAGCATATCGCGAATTGGCTGCGCCATGGCGTGGTGAGCGAAGCGCAGGTGATGGAAACCATGAAGCGCATGGCGGGAGTGGTGGATCGGCAAAATACCGGGGATGCGGCCTATCGGCCCATGGCGCCTGGCTTTGACGGGCCGGCCTTCAAGGGTGCTTGCGATCTGGTGCTGAAGGGCCGCGCGCAACCCAATGGCTATACGGAATTTGTGCTGACGGCGCGGCGACGGGAAGCCAAGGCGGCGGGGTAAAGTCCCTGCGCCGCTTGTCTTTCCGGGCAAGCGGCGCAAGCATGATGCGAAGCGGGCTTAGGTGAAGGCCCGGGCAGGAGGAACGCATCATGGATTTTTCAGGCAAGGTTGGCATTGTGACGGGCGGCGCCAATGGCATTGGCGCGGCAGTGGCGCACGGTTTTGTCGCACGTGGCGGCAAGGTGGTGATCGTGGACCGCGACGCCGCGGCTGGGGAGGCCTTGGCAGCCTCCCTTGGTGCATCAGCGCTGTTCCGTACCGCTGATGTCACGAAATCCGCCGATGTCGCGGCTTATGTGAAGGCAGCGCTGGATCGTTTCGGCGCGATTGATTGCTTCCACAATAATGCCGGCATTGAAGGCCGCGTCGCGCGGCTCGCGGAATATGAGGAAGCCGTTTTTGATCAGATCATGGCTGTGAATGTGAAGGGCGTGTTTCTGGGTCTGCGCCATGTGCTGCCGGTGATGATTGCCGCCGGGCGCGGCGCGGTGGTGAATACAGCCTCCATCGCGGGGCTGGTGGGTTCACCTGGCATGTCGGTCTATTCCGCTTCCAAACATGCGGTGAATGGGCTGACAAAAAGTGTGGCGGGCGAGGTTGGGCCGAATGGCATTCGCGTGAATGCCGTCTGCCCCGGCCCGATCGCGACACGGATGATCGAAGAAGTCTCTCGCCAAGTTTCGCCCAATAATCCGAAAGGCGTTGAGGAACGCTACGCGGCGGGCATACCGCTGCGCCGTTACGGGACGGCTGAGGAAGTGGCCAATTTGGTGCTTTTCCTGCTGTCCGACCTCGCCAGCAATATGACGGGCGGTGAGTATACCGTGGATGGCGGGCGCACCGCAGCACCCGCTGGGGTTTCGGGGGGTACGACGCAGTAGGGGGCGGTGTAGCGCGCGTTCCGAACAGCCAAGTGATGCTACTTGGCTTGAAGGGAAGCTAATCCGCGGTCGCGCCGGCGTCCTTCACAATCTCTGCCCAGATCGGCAATTCAGCCTGCACGAAACGGCCAAAGGCTTCTGGGCTTTCACTCGTCAAGGCTTGCAGCCCTTCCTGTGCCAAGCGCGCCTGCACGGCTTGTTGCGCCAGCACCGCACGGAAGGCAGTGAAAAGCCGATCGCGAATGGGTGTAGGCAAGCGCGCCGCCGTCCAAGCACCCCACCAGCCCGTGATATCCAAAGCGGGCAGCCCGGCTGCCTCACTGCCCAGCACATCGGGAATAGCAGGTGAGGGCAAGCGCGTGCTGAGCGACAGCGCCTTTAGCGTGCCCGCGCGGATTTGCGGCAGGGCCACGGGCGGCGTGCCGACCAGGATTTGCACATCCCCCGCCAGCACGGCTTGCAGGGAAGGCGCGCCACCGCGGAAGGGAACATGGGTGATATCCTCACCCGTTACCTTGGCAAGCTTGGCGCCGACCAAATGGCTTGGCGTGCCGATGCCCGGTGTGGCGTAATTCCAGCGCCCCGGCTGGGCGCGCATCCGCGTGGCAAGATCGGCTAGGTTATTGATGCCCGCATCGGCGCGCACGGCGATGATCAGCGGCAGGTCACTCACGCGCGTGATCGGCGTGAAATCATTGATGGGATCAAAGGGCAGGCGGCGATACATGGCCGGGTTCACGGAATGGGTGAAATTGCCGCCGAGCAGAATGGTGTAGCCATCTGGCTCGCTCCGCGCGACATGTTCGGCGGCGATATTGGAACCAGCGCCGGGGCGGTTATCCACGAGGATGGTCGCACCGCCCAATTCGCGGGCGAGGGGTTCGCTGAGGGTACGCGCCAGGAAATCGCCGGAGCCACCGGGCGGGAAGCCAACCACGAGCCGAATGGGCCGCCCGACGGGCCAGGCAGCGCCGGATTGCGCGCGGGCCTGGTGCGATGCGCCGGCGAGCGCGAAGGGCGCGGCAAAAAGGTTTCTGCGGTGGATCATGGCGTTCTCCCGGTTACTGCGCTGCGCTGACGGGCAGCGCTCGCGGAAAGCTTCGCAGGCAGTGGCAAGGGGCGCAACCCGACGGCGCGCGCCTACCCCACCCCCAACCGCTTCCAAACCCCATCCGCGTGGGCAATCAACTTATCGCCCGCGGTAAGCCGCCCGCGCACGAACACGATGGAACGCGTGACACGCATCACCTCGCCCTCCGCCACCAGAAAATCCCCCTGCTTGGCGCCGGAGATGAAATGCACATTCAGCTGAATGGTGACATTCGGCCCGCGATCAGAGGCTTCCCAGACGGTATGCCCAAGCGTTTGGTCCAAAAAGGTGGAGATCATGCCGCCATGGACAATGCCGTGGATATTGCTGTGCTTTTCTTCCACCAGCAGCCCATGCAGGCGCCTGCCATCCACGGTTTTGTGCCAGAAGGGGCCAACCAAAGCGGGGAAGCCATCCTCATGCCAGACGAAGTCCGTCCAGCCATCGGCAGCGGGGTCATATTGGGTCTTCGCGTTCATGGGCGGGGGTGTAACCCAAAGCGGCCAGGGGTGAAATGCCGGGCCTCGTCAGGCGCGGTGTCACGGTTTAGCTTTGGATAATGCAGTCTTTTGTCTCAACGGCTTCTTCCGCGTCCGCGCCGCCAGGCTGCGGCCCATAAGCGCCCTGTGACATGACGCAGAAGCTTTGGATACCACCAGCCTTGCGGCAAGGCTTTCCGCATCTGCCGGCCTTCTTTCCCGATTTCATTGTGCTGCCCGAAGGCACGCCCTGCCCGGATGGCGCCGTGATCGCCGGCGAAGGCGCTGCTGCCTTCCATGAAGGGCCTTGGTCAGCGCCGCGTTTTCATGATGTGAAGCGCGCCGTGGGGCTTGTGGTGCCAGGCCTGCCAGCGCCGCCACACGCCCCTGACGCGCGGTTGGATACCGCACAGCGCGCCGCCCTGCCATTTTCTCGCTTTGCGGACCCGTTCCGCGCCAAACCAACAAACCTGGCTGATGCCTTGGACATCCTGTCCATGTGGCGTGTGATCGAGGCTGAGAACCGCCGCATCGGTGCCTTTTTGCACATGCACGCCTGGAAGCGGGACTCCATTGCGCGCATGTTCGGTCATGACAATGGCCATGCGCCTTTCGCTGAAACTCCCGCCGCTGCCCTGGCGCAACAGCATGGCGCTGTGCTGGCCTGGGCTGCACGGCTCATGGCGGAAACCGAACGGCAGGCGACGGTGCCGATTTGGCGCGTGGAAGATGGTTTCATTCGTTCGATCGGGCTTGGCGTGAATTTTGCGCCGGCGGCATCACTCGCGATTGATCCGATCGGCATGCATTACGATGCGACGCGCCCTTCTCGGCTTGAAGGCATATTGGCCGAGACAGCGTTCTCGCCCAAATTGCTCGCGCGCGCCGCGGCTTTGCGCGCGGAAATCCTGCGCCACAACATCACAAAATATAATGTCGCTGATGCTGTCACGCCCTTGCCACCCAGCCCTGGCCGCCAGCGTATTCTGGTGGTGGGTCAGGTTGAAGATGATGCGTCGATCATATTCGGGGCGGGACGGGTGCGCAGCAATTTGGGCCTGCTGCGCGCGGTGCGGGAAGCCGCGCCGGATGCCTTCATCATCTGGAAGCCGCATCCGGATGTGCAAACCGGCTACC
>CAMCHA010000250.1 GCA_945874515.1 Asaia bogorensis | reverse complement strand
TGATGGGAACTACAAGATGAAGATCGAAAGACGCATAATGAGTCGCTCAACCGGCGCTGCCGGCCATATCCGCCCTCAATAAGCAAGAAAGGAATTCCCATGGCCAACCCATCGCTCCGTAAGGCGCTTGCAGAAAAGCGCTTCATCCTCGCCCCCGGTGTCTTCGACATGATCTCGGCTAAGATCGCCGATGGTATGGGGTTTGACTGCATTTACGGTACGGGCTTTGGCGCTGTTGCCTCAGCGCTTGGTGTCGCGGATGCGGGCATTGCCACCTATGCGGATATGGTCGCACGAATGGGCACCATGGCACGCGGGTGCAAAACGCCTTTGGTCGCAGATGCCGATACGGGTTATGGTGGTTTGCTTAATGTACGCCACACAACGCTTGGCTATGAAGCTGCCGGCATGACGGGCATTCAGCTTGAAGATCAGGAAATGCCGAAGAAATGCGGCCATACGCCTGGCCGACGCGTGATCCCGGCCGAGGAAATGGTGATGAAAATCAAGGTTGCCGCCGAAGCGCGGCGCGATCCGAATTTCCTGATTGTGGCGCGCACGGATTCCCGCACTACGCTTGGCCTGGAAGAAGCCATTCGCCGCGGGCGGATGTATGGCGATGCGGGCGCTGACATTGTTTTCATCGAAAGCCCGGAAAGCGAAGATGAAATGCGCGCTATCGGTAAGGCGATTTCCAAACCCTTGCTTGCGAATATGGTGGAAGGCGGGCGCACGCCCATCCTGCCCGCCGCGCGCTTGCAGGAGATTGGCTATGCCATGGCGATCTATCCCGCCATTGGCTTCCTAGCGGCCGCCGCCGCCTTGGAACGCGCCTATGCGCATTTGAAGACAACCGGCGATAGCCTGGCGCTTGGCGAATCCTATGGCTTCAATAAAATGACCGAGCTCATGGGCTTCCCAGATGTTTGGGATTTTGAAAAGAAATGGGCTGTTCCAGAAAAGGACACTGCAGCATGAGCGCGCTTCCCCAAGTTAAGGCCTTGGTCTTCGATGTTTTTGGCACGGTGGTTGATTGGCGCAATGGTATCGCGCGCGATGCACGGACCTTCCTGGCCCGTCACGGACGCAGTGATATTGATCCGCATCGCTTCGCCGATGCCTGGCGCAAGCGCTACCAACCCGCCATGGAAGAAGTGCGCAGCGGCCGCCGCCCCTTCGCGCGGCTTGATGTGCTGCATCGCGAAAACCTTGATGGTGTCTTGAAGGATTTCGGCGTGAATACTGCCAGCGCCACCGCGGAGGAGCTTGAGTGGCTGAACCGCGCCTGGCATCGCCTGGACCCCTGGCCCGATACTATCCCTGGGCTTATCCGCCTCAAGGCCAAGCATTTCATCGCCCCGCTTTCCAACGGCAATATCCTGCTGCTCGCAAATATGGCGAAGCGCGCGGGCATGCCTTGGGATGCGATCCTGGGGGCGGAAGCCTCACAGGCCTATAAGCCGCAACCGGAAGCCTATTTGCGCACCTGCGAAATTCTTGGTCTGCAGCCGGCGCAAGTGGCACTTGTCGCCGCGCATAACGGGGATTTGGCCGCTGCACGTAAATGCGGCTTATCCACCGCTTTCGTTCTCCGTCCCAATGAACATGGGGCGGATCAGGCTACGGACATGAAGGCCGAACAGGATTGGGGCGCGATCGCGACCAGCTTTGAGGATTTGGCCGATAAGCTTGGTTGCTGAACGGCTTTTCCGCGCCGGGATTTACTCGGCGCGGATATTCCCCTCACGGATCACCGGCGTCCATTTCGCGTGATCGCGCGCAATCAGTGCCGCGAATTCCGCGGGGCTGGAGGCAATGACGTCAGCCGCCTGAACGCGCTGCACGGTTTCCTTCACTTCGGCTGAGGTGATCACCGCGCGAAACACGCGATTGGCCGCCGCCACCACATCATCCGGCATGCCGGCGGGGCCGACTATGCCGTGCCAGGTCATTGCCTCAAAACCGGGGAAAGTCGTGGCCACAGCAGGCACGCCGGGCAGTGCTGCAACCGGCGCTGGCGTACCAATCGCCAACGCACGCACGCGCCCTTCTCGAATAAAGGGAAGCGCGGTGGAGACAGAAGGGAAGGAGAATTCGGTTTCGCCCTGGATCAGGCTCCGCATCACATCAGCGCCGCTACGGTAATGCACGGCCGTCAGCTTCACGTCAGCACGACGGCCCAGCAATTCCGCGGCCAAATGGCTGACATGGCCAACACCAGGTGACGCGTATTGAATGCCATCGGCGCGCGCCCGCGCACGAGCCATCAGGTCTTCCAGCGTTTGCACGGGCAGATTGGCCGGAACCACAACGGCAATCGGTAGATTCACCAAATGCGAAATCGGCGTGAAGGCGCGCATCGGGTCGTAATTCAGCGCGGGCTGCAATTCCTTGCCGATGCAATTGGCGCCCAGATCCGCCATCATCAGCGTATAGCCATCCGGCCGGCTTTGCGCCACAACGGCGCCCGCAATAGCGCCACCAGCGCCCGAACGATTTTCAACCACCAAGGCCTGACCATTCGCCTGCGCGCCGAAGCCATTGGCGACCAGGCGGGAAAGCGTATCCACCGCACCGCCCGCACCAAAGGGCACAATCAGCCGCACCTGCCGATCCGGCCACGCAGATTGCGCGGAAACCGCTGATGGCAGCAGCGAAGCAAGGCCCAAACCGGCAAAGCCGCGGCGTGAAATGGAAATATTCATGGCAAGAAACCTCCCGTTTCCGCTTATTTTGGCATGGAATGGGCTTCCTGCAAGCGCCGCAGCGCGGTTAAGGTTTCTCCTGAATATTCAAGAAAGGCCCGCCGCATGACCTGGTCCATTGTCGCGCATGATCCCACCACGGGCGCCTTCGCGGTTGCAGTCACCACCTGCAACCTGGCGGTTGGCGCCACCTGCCCTTTCATGAAATCGGGCGTCGGTGCCGTCAGCACGCAGTCCATGAGCAACCGCTATTTGGGCCCCGCCGTGCTGCATGGGCTGGAACGCGGCTTGACGCCCGCCAAGGCCATTGAAGCAGCGCTGGTGGGTGATGAAGGCAAGGGCCTGCGGCAGATTCACGCGGTGGATCGCCATGGCCGCAACGCCGCCTGGACCGGCGATAATTGCGTTGAATGGTGCGGGCATATCGGTGGCGATGGCTTCAGCGTCGCCGGCAATATGCTCTCGGGCGGCGCCGTGGTGCAGGCAAGTTTTGACAGTTTCCGCGCCAATGCGGGCCTTGCGCTGCCAGAACGCCTGATCACGGCGCTAGATGCCGGAGAAGCCATGGGCGGAGATAAGCGCGGGCGCCAATCCGCCGCGCTGGTGCTGACAACGACCGAGGATTTCCCCGATATCAACCTGCGCGTTGATGATCACACCGCGCCGCTTGCGGAATTGCGCCGCCTGCTTGGTCTTTGGCGTATTCAGGCGGAACCTGGGCTTGCTTCCCGCCCGAGCAAGGCCAATCCTTCCGGCGAGATAGATCTTGATGTGATTGAAGCCGCCTGGATTGCGCGCGGTTTGGATTTACGCCTGCGGCGCCCGTGAAAGGAAAGCTTTGACCATGAAGACTTATCGGATTGCCGCCATGGGTGGCGATGGTATCGGGCCGGATGTCATCAAGGCGGGCTGCCATGTTTTGCAGGCGCTGGCTGAAAAGAATGGCAGCTTCGCGCTGGATTTTCAGGATTTCAATTGGGGCAGTGATTACTATCACCGCACCGGGCGCATGATGCCCGAAGATGGCTTGAAGCAATTGGAAGGCTTTGATGCGATTTTCTTCGGCGCTGTCGGTGTGCCGGATATTCCTGACCACGTCACGTTGTGGGAGCTAAGGCTCGCGATCTGTCAGGGCTTTGACCAATACGCCAATGTGCGCCCGACGCGCCTTCTGCCCGGCATCAAGGGGCCATTGCGCCCTGATCTGGGGGAACAGATTGACTGGGTGATTGTCCGCGAAAATAGTGAGGGCGAATATGCCGGCGTTGGCGGGCGCGCGCATCGCGGCTTGCCGATTGAAGTCGCCATGGATGTTTCCGTCTTCACGCGCGAAGGGGTGGCGCGCATTTGCCGCCATGCCTGTGAAGTCGCCATGGCGCGCCCGCGCAAGCATTTGACGGTGGTGACGAAATCCAATGCCCAGCGCCACGGCATGGTGATGTGGGATGAGGTTTGCGCCGAAATTACCGCGCAATATCCGGCCCTCACCGTTGAGAAAATGCTGGTGGATGCCATGACAGCGCGCATGGTGATGAAGCCGGGCAGCTTTGACACCGTGGTCGCCACCAATCTGCACGCCGATATCTTGTCTGATCTAGCCTCGGCCTTGGCGGGTTCGCTGGGCATTGGCGCCACCGGCAATATTGATCCGTCGCGCAAGCGCCCTTCCATGTTTGAACCCATCCATGGCTCGGCCTTCGACATTACCGGCAAGGGTATCGCCAATCCACTGGGCGCTTTCTGGACCGCTTCCATGATGCTGGAACATTTGGGGGAAGCCCCGGCGGCGGCGCAGTTGATGCGCGCGGTGGAAATGGTAACCAGCCGTGGTGATGTGCTGACGCCCGATCTGGGCGGCAAAGCCACCACCGATCAGGTGACGGACGCGATCATCAACGCCATTCGCGGCGTCAATCTTTAGTCCCACTCGCAATAAAGGAGAACGTCCATGGAATTCGT
>CAMCHA010000249.1 GCA_945874515.1 Asaia bogorensis | reverse complement strand
CCGGCTCGGTCACGCCCTTTGGCCTGGTGAATGCGCCGCCAGCCCGGATTCGCTTCGTCATGGATGCGGGGCTGATGCGCCATCCGCGCATTTGGGTGCACCCCTTGGTCAATACCGCTTCCACGGGCCTCGCACCCCAGGATTTGCTCGGCTTTCTGGCCGGGCTTGGCCATGAAACCCGGCTGCTGGCACTTGATGGCGCCTGAACCGCGCCGGGGTGGCTTGCTTCTGGCGCAATAGGGCGCATCTATGCGCTAACAATTCCAGGAAGTGCCGTGATGGAAGTGATCTTTGACCCGAACCGCCCCGCGCAGAATGCCGCTGCCGGCGCCATCAAGGATGGGGACCAAGCCACCTTCATGGAGGATGTGGTGCAGGCATCCAATGATGTGCCGGTGCTGGTGGATTTCTGGGCCACCTGGTGCGGCCCCTGCAAGCAGCTGACCCCCGCGCTGGAAAAGGTGGTGACTGCCGCCGATGGCCGCGTGCGGCTGGTGAAGATTGATATTGATAAGAATCGCGGCCTTGTGCAGCAGCTGGTGCAAATGGGCCTGCCGCTGCAATCCGTGCCCACGGTGGTGGCCTTCTGGAAGGGGCAAATCCTGGATCTGTTCCAGGGCGCGCTGCCGGAATCGGAAGTGAAGCGCTTCATTGAAGGCTTGCTGAAGCAGGCTGGCGGGCAAATGCCGACCGCTGATCTGCTGGGCGAAGCCAAGGCCGCGCTGGAAGGAGGCGATGCCACCACGGCGCTGCAAATGTTTGGCGCGCTGGCGCAGCAGGAACCGGAAAACGCCGAAGCCCTGGCCGGCGTGGCGCGCTGCTTGATGGCGCTGGGTGAGGAAGAACAAGCACTACAGGTCATTGAAAGCGTGCCGGAAAAGCTCCGCGCCCATACCGAAATCGCTTCCATCCGAAGCGCCTTGGAATTGGCGTCAGAAGGGCGCGCGGCGCGGGCGAAGCTTGCTGAATTTGAAGCGCGCCTGGCCGCTGATGCCAATGATCACGCAGCGCGCATTGACCTGGCGGTGGCGCTGAACGCCATGGAAGACCGCGCCGGCGCGGTGGATGCATTGATTGAGGCGATCCGGCGCGACCGCGCCTGGAATGAGGAAGCCGCGCGCAAGCAATTGCTGAAATTCTTCGAAGCCTGGGGCTTTGGTGATGCGGCGAGTGTCGCAGGGCGTCGCAAGCTTTCTTCTGTCCTGTTTCGCTAAGCGCGGCGGCCCTTACCATCATGCACCCCTTTCATCCGCGCCTTGCGGATTTGCCCGCCGAAATCGCGGTCTTCCCCCTGACGGGGGCATTACTGCTGCCGCGCGGGCGCCTGCCGCTCAATATTTTTGAGCCACGCTATCTGGCCATGGCGCTGGATGCGCTGGGCAAAGGCCGGGTTTTCGGCATGCTTCAGCCGGATGCGCGCGGCAAGGCCGGGGCGGAAGGGCCGGGGCTTTACCGCATCGGCTGCCTTGGGCGGCTCTCATCCTTTAGCGAAACCGATGATGGCCGGCTGCTGATTACGCTGATCGGCGTCACGCGGTTCCGCATTACGGAGGAATTGCCCATGGCGCCTGCCGGCTATCGGCGCGTGCACGCTGATTACAAAGATTTCGTGACCGATTTGCTGCAAGCCGACCCGCCGCCCTTGGATCGCGCCGTGCTGCTTGGTGCGCTACGCCCCTATTTCCAGGCGCGCGGGATTGAAGCGAATTGGGATGCGGTGGAACAAACGCCAGATGCGCTGCTGGTGACGATGCTTGCCATGGTATGCCCATTTGATCCGCCGGAAAAACAGGCGCTTCTGGAAGCTGCCGAAGGGCCAGAACGGGCAGATATGCTGGTCACGCTGCTGCGCATGGGGGCGGCGGCCAATATGCCGAACCCTGGCAGCCTGAGTTGATGAAGGGAATTTATCCGTGACGGAAACGCAATCAAAGGGCGGCGCGCTTGACCCCAAGCTGCTTGAAATCCTGGTCTGCCCCGTGACCAAGAAGCCGCTGCGCTATGACCGCGACAAGGGCGAATTGATCAGCGATAGCGCGGGCCTTGCTTACCCGGTGCGCGATGGCATCCCGATTATGCTGCCGGATGAGGCGCGCAAATTGGACGCATGAGCGCGCCCTCTGAAATCCGCCTGCGCAAGGCGGAAAAAATCCTGGAAATCGCCTTCGCTGATGGCGCGCGTTTTGCGCTGCCTGCCGAATATCTGCGCGTGGAAAGCCCAAGCGCGGAAGTGCAAGGCCATGGGCCAGGGCAGAAGGTGATTGTGGCGGGCCGGCGCCATGTTGGCATTATAGCGCTGGAACAGGTTGGCCATTATGCGCTGCGGATCAGCTTCGATGATCTGCATGATACGGGGATTTACACCTGGGAATATCTCCGACGCCTGGGGGATGAACAGGAAAGCCGCTGGGCGGAATATTTAGCGGCGCTGGCAGCGCGGGGCTTCAGCCGTGAACCGGCGCGGCGTTCGGGTAGGGTTTAATGGTAGGTACTGCGAAGCGCGTCTAAAATTCAATCAGTTGAAATAAAGTATGAGTCAATCACCCTTCGCCAGCCGATCAAACGCCTTCAACCGCGCAATCAAAGCCGGCATTTCACGCAACGGAATCATATTCGGCCCATCGGAAGGCGCGTGGTCCGGGTCCGCATGGGTTTCGATGAATACCGCCGCAACCCCCACCGCCACCGCAGCGCGGGCAAGCACAGGCGCGAATTCGCGCTGCCCGCCACTTGATGTCCCCTGACCGCCTGGCTGCTGCACGGAATGCGTCGCGTCAAACACAACCGGATAGCCAGTCTCGGCCATGATCGGCAAAGCCCGCATGTCGGACACCAGCGTGTTGTAGCCAAAGGAAGCGCCGCGTTCGCATAGCAGGACATTGTGATTGCCCGTACTCGCGATTTTCGCCGCGACATTCTTCATATCCCACGGCGCCAGGAACTGCCCTTTCTTCACATTGATGGCGCGGCCGGTCGCTCCCGCGGCCAGCAGCAAATCCGTCTGCCGGCACAGATAGGCCGGGATTTGCAGCACATCCACAGCCTCGGCGGTGGGCGCGCATTGTTCTGGCGCATGCACATCGGTCAGCACCGGCAGCCCCGTCACTTCCCGCACCTCGGCCAGAATGGCCAAGCCCTCCGCCATGCCAATGCCGCGGGCGGCGGAAACGCTGGTGCGATTGGCCTTGTCGAAGGATGATTTATAGATCAGCGGCACACCCGCCGATGCCGCGATTTCCTTGAGCGCAGCAGCGGTTTCCAAAGCATGAGCGCGGCTTTCAATCTGGCAGGGGCCGCAAATGAACACCAGCGGCAAATCATTGCCAAAGGTGATAGTACCCGCTTTCACATGGCGCATCATACCATCCGCGCCTGGCGCACCGCCGCGCCAATGAAGCCTGCAAAAAGCGGATGCGGGTCAAAGGGCTTTGATTTCAATTCCGGATGATATTGCACGCCGATGAACCAGGGGTGGTCCTGATATTCGACAATTTCCGGCAGCACACCGTCGGGCGACAATCCCGAAAAACGTAGCCCAGCCGCTTCAAGCCTATCGCGATAGGCGATATTCACCTCATAGCGATGGCGATGGCGTTCCTGGATTTCCGGCTTATCGCCATAAACACTGCGCACAAGCGATCCTTCCACAAGATGCGCCTGGTAAACACCAAGGCGCATGGTGCCACCCAGATCAGCGGCGGCATCACGGCGTTCCACCTGATTGCCACGCTGCCATTCCGTCAGCAGGCCAACCACCGGTTCCGGGCAAGGGCCGAATTCGGTGGAAGAAGCACACCTCAGCCCCACCAGATTGCGCGCCGCTTCAATCACCGCCATCTGCATGCCAAAGCAAATGCCAAAGAAGGGCAGCTTGCGTTCACGCGCAAAGCGCACCGCTTCAATCTTGCCTTCTGTGCCACGTTCGCCAAAGCCGCCTGGCACCAGAATGCCATGCACATGTTCAAGCCGCGCGAGTGCCTCCGCGTCATTCTCAAATATCTGGCTATCCACCCAATCGAGCTTGACGCGCACATGATGCGCAATGCCGCCATGAATCAAGGCTTCTGAAAGCGACTTATACGCATCCAGCAGGTTGGTGTATTTGCCCACTACCGCGATGGTCACTTCGCCCTCGGGTGATTTAATGGCGTTCACAATGCGCTGCCAGCCGGACATATCGGGCTCGCCAAAGGCGGAAAGGCCGAAATGGCGCAGCACTTCCACATCCAACCCTTCGGCGTGATAGGCCAAGGGCACTTCGTAAATCGTGCTGGCATCCAAAGCGGGGATTACGCTTTCAGGGCGCACATTGCAGAATAGCGCGATCTTGCGCCGTTCATTTTCCGGAATGGGCCGGTCACAACGGCAGAGCAAAATCTGCGGTTGAATACCAAGGCCGAGCAATTCTTTCACGCTATGCTGCGTCGGCTTGGTCTTCAATTCACCGGCTGATGAAATGTAAGGCACCAACGTCAGATGCATGAAAATACTGCGCTGCGGGCCGAGTTCGTTGCCCATTTGCCGGATGGCTTCCAGGAAGGGCAGGCTTTCAATATCCCCCACCGTGCCACCGATTTCGACGAGCACGAAATCATACCCGTCGGTTTCCGTCTGGACCACTTCCTTGATCTTGTCGGTAATGTGAGGAATTACCTGGACCGTCCCGCCCAAATAATCGCCGCGCCGTTC
>CAMCHA010000248.1 GCA_945874515.1 Asaia bogorensis | reverse complement strand
GCAATCCGGTGAAGACTGTCTTTCTGAGTATGTGAAAAAGGCAGCGCCATGGAAATGGAACGCATCGGTTTTCTGGGTCTGGGCGCCATGGGTGGCCCGATTGCAACGCGCATGGCGGATTGGGCGCAGCGCAATCCGGGCAAGCGCATTCTGGTCTTTGATCCCCGCGCTGAAGCCATGCAGCGCGCGACGGAAGCGGGGGGGGAGGCCATGGGCTCGGTCGCCGCGGTTGCTGCGCAATGCAGCGTGGTATTTGCGTGCCTGCCGAGTGCGGAGACATCTGAGCGCGTGGCTTTGAGCGCTGAGGGCATTGCCGGAATGCCTGGCGCGGTGCGGACCTATATCGAAATGTCCACCATTGGCAGCGCGGCAATGCAGCGCATTGCGGCAGGCCTTTCTGAGAAGGGTATCGCGCTGATTGATTCACCCATCAGCGGCGGCGTGCCTGGTGCGGAAACCGGCGCGCTTGCTGTAATGGCTTCCGGCGCACCGGACGCCTTGCAGCAGGTGATGCCGCTGTTGCAGGTGGTGGGGCGCACGGTCTTCACCATCGGTGACACGCCGGGGCTCAGCCAGACCATGAAGCTTGCGAATAATCTGCTTTCCCTGGCGGGCATGGTTTTGACGTCCGAGGCGTTTGCGCTTGGCGCCAAGGCCGGCATTGATACGGCGCTGATGTGCGATGTGATCAATGCGAGCACGGGGCGGAACAGCTCAACTGTGACCAAATTCCCGCGCGCCGTTTTGACGGGGCAGTTTTCGGGCGGTGCGAGCAATGCCATCGTATCAAAAGATTTGTCTTTGGCGGTGGCGGAATTTGCGGCCTTCGGGCTTTCCGCACCCATGGCGGCTTTGGCGCGCGAAATGCTGAGCATCGCCAAGAATCGCTTCGGCCCTGATGCGGATATGACCTCCGTCGCGCAGCTTTATGAGGAATGGGCGGGGGTCAAGATGCAATCGCCAAACCCGGTGAAGAGCGCGGGTTAGGTTTGGCCGCCAGCCTTTTCGGGTTTGATTCCGGCGCGGCATTGGCCACCGTGGTTGGCGTGCTGGTGGAAGTGCCGGTCATGCTTTCGGTTGTGGCCATCGTGATGCGAAGCAAGGCCTGGTATCAACGGGCATAAGAAATAGAAGGGAATGGAAATGCGACTTAAGGACAAGGTTGCGATCATAACGGGTGGCGCGCATGGCATGGGCGAATCCGAAGCGCGGCTATTCGCCAAGGAAGGCGCCATTGTGATCATCGCCGATCGTCGCGCTGATTTGGGAGAGGCGCTGGCGGCCGACATCACTGCAAGCCAGGGGCGCGCGAGCTTCATCGCCATGGATGTGGTGCAGGAAGAGGATTGGAAGCGGCTGATTGAAAAGGCGCTGTCCGATTACGGGCGTATTGATATTCTAGTAAATAATGCTGGCATCAGCGGTAGCGCGGTTGGCGATATGCTGTCACTGGAAGGCTGGAATCAGCTTATGTCAGTCAACGCCACGGGCGTGTTTTTGGGCACCACTTTGGTGGGCCAGGTGATGGCAGGGCAGGGCAAGGGCTCAATCGTCAATATCTCCTCCATCATGGGGTTTGTGAGCAGTGCGGAAGGGCATCCGGGCTATTCCGCTTCCAAGGGCGCGGTGCGGTTGCTCACGAAAAATGCTGCCGTGCGCTGGGGGCCGCAGGGGGTGCGCGTCAATTCTGTCCATCCCGGTTATCTGCCGCCAATGCTCGGGGGTACGAATGGGCCGGGGCGGTCGGCGAAGATTCCACTGACGCCGCTGCGCCGCTTGGGTGAGGCGATTGAGGTGGCGTATGGCGTTTTGTTTCTTGCTTCTGATGAAGCATCCTTCATCACGGGGACGGAGCTTGTGATTGATGGCGGCTTTATCGCGCAATAATGGGGCATGTGACATGAAAATTGTTGATGCGCAGATTCACATCTGGTCCAAGGGCACGCCTTCAGGTCTGCATCGCAAGGTATCTTCCTTCACCGCGGAAGAAGCGCTGAGCGAAATGAATGAGGCCGGCGTGCATGCGGCGGTGATCCACCCGCCGGCAAGCTGGGATCCGGATTCAAACGCCATGGCGGTGGAAGCGGCGCGGCGTTATCCGGAGCGTTTCGCGGTCATGGGCCAATTTCCGCCAACACAACCGGAATTGCGGCATTTGATCCGTGGGTGGAAGAATCAGCCAGGTATGCTTGGCCTCCGATGGGCCTTACTGCATCCGGAAGAACAGGTCTGGCTGCGCAATGGCACGCTGGACTGGTTGTGGCCAGCGGCGGAGCAAGAAGGATTGCCGGTTTCCTGCATGGGCGGGCTGTTCCTGAAGGAGTTTTGCCAAATTGCTGAGGCGCATCCCAATCTGAAAATGATCCTGGATCATTGCGGCCTGGTGCGGACCGGCCAGGATGAAGCAGCCTTTGCCAAGCTTGATGAATTGGTAGCACTGGCGAAGCTGCCCAATGTCGCGGTGAAAGCAACAGGTGCGCCGCATTATTCGACGCAGGCCTATCCTTATCGGAATATCCATGATGGCTTGCAGCGGATTTTTGATGCCTTCGGTCCGAAGCGCTTTTTCTGGGGCACAGATATCACCCGCATGCCGTGCAGCTATCGCCAATGCGTGACCTTCTTCACTGAGGAATTACCTTGGCTAAAGGGCGAGGATTTGGAATGGGTGATGGGCCGCGCGGTGTGTGAATGGCTCGGATGGGAATTACGCTGCGGTTGAAACGATACAGAAAACAGGGGGAAGCGCAATGAAAGCTGATTACGTTATCGTTGGTGGTGGTTCGGCCGGTTGTGTGCTGGCCAATCGTCTTTCCGAAGACCCTGGCAATAAGGTGCTGCTGATTGAAGCTGGCGGCAAGGATTGGAACCCGCTGATCCATATTCCCGCCGGCTACATGAAATTGCTCGATCACCCGACGCTGACTTGGGGCTTCAAGGCGGATCGCAATTCCGGATTGAATGGGCGCGAAATCAATTATCCGCGCGGGCGGGTGCTGGGTGGATCAAGTTCGATCAATGGCATGATCTATATCCGGTCTCAGCCGGAAGATTATGATCACTGGGCGCAGCTTGGAAATCGCGGCTGGTCCTCAGGCGATGTGCTGCCTTACTTCAACAAATCCGAGAAATGGCAGGGGCCTGATAAGGCGGCGCATGGCAAGGATGGTTTGCTTTATACTTCGCCATCGCAGGACCAGCCGGAGTTGTGTCAGGCGGCGATTGAGGCGGGCCAGCAAATGGGCTGGGATTACCGCGATGATCTGAACGATCTGCCGCATGGGCTTGGCGATCATATCGGCTGGGTGCAGCAGACGCGCGGCGGGCGGTTCCGTGCGAGTGCCGCGCGATCCTATCTGCGCCCGGCCATGGGGCGGCCCAATCTGCGCGTGGTGACCAATGCGTTGGTGCATCGCGTGGTGTTCGAGGGCAAGCGCGCCGTGGGCGTAGAGTTTTCGCGCGCAGGTGTCACTGAACGCGCTGATGCGGCGGTGGAGGTTATTCTCTCCGCCGGTGCCATTGGTTCGCCGCATATCCTGCAGCTTTCTGGTGTGGGGGATGCGGAACATCTGGCCGGTCTTGGCATTCCGGTGCTGCATCAATTGCGTGGTGTGGGGCGGAATTTTCAGGACCATTTCCTAGTGCGCGTGCAAGCCTTGGTGAAGGATGTGGCGACGCTGAATGAACGCACGCGCGGCCTGCGGCTGGCCGGTGAGGTGCTGAAATTCGCTGTCTTGGGGCGCGGGGTGCTGACCTATGCGGCATCGCTTCTCGCGGCTTCCTTCAAGGCTTTGCCGGAAAGCGCCACACCCGACATGCAGGCGCTGTTTGCTTCCGCGAGTTACGCGCCCGGTCCGGCGCGGGTTTTGGATACCAGGCCCGGCATGACTGCGGGCGTATGGCAAATGCGCCCGGAAAGCCGCGGCTTCATCGCAGCCCGCAGTACTGATCCGCGCGAGCAACCCACCATCAACCCGAATTACCTGGCGGAAGATCGTGACCAGCGCAGTATTGTTGCGGGGCTGCGCGCCATGCGGGAATGGTTCAACAGGCCTGCCTTGCAGCGCTATCTGGTGGCGGAATCCATGCCAGGGCCGGAAGTGCAATCCGATGAGGAATGGCTGCATTACGCGCGCCAGATTGGCAGTACGGTGTTCCACGCTTCCTGTTCCTGTCGCATGGGGCCGGATGTGATGTCGGTGGTGGATGAAAGGCTGCGCGTGCATGGGCTTCAAGGGCTGCGCGTGATTGATGCCTCGGTCATGCCTGCCGTGACCTCCACCAATACCAATGCGCCGACGATCATGATCGCGGAAAAGGGTGCGGATATGCTGCGCGCGGATGCGCGGGCGCGGCTGGCGGCGTGAATGCCGGGCAGTTTTGCTCGGGCTCAGCCTTGCCCCCGCGCAAATTCTGATCCCGATCAAATCGCCGCCTGACACATAAGGCAGGCTTATCACTGTTTGGTTTTTTGCGTATTTGCGTGAATATAGCGGCTCAAGGGCCAGTGTGACCTGGCAGAAGGGTGGGAGTTAACGACATGAGCGCAGTCATGGAAGCGAACAGGGCGACGGGCAGCGACAAGGGGCTCGACTACGATGCCATTGTCATTGGTGCGGGCATGTCCGGGCTTTATCAACTGATCCGGCTGCGCCAATTGGGCATGAAGGCGCGCGTGTTTGAAGCCGGCACAGGGGTGGGTGGCACCTGGTATTGGAACCGCTACCCGGGCTG
>CAMCHA010000247.1 GCA_945874515.1 Asaia bogorensis | reverse complement strand
CCCGGCCAATCATAGGCCTGCATGGCGGCGAGTGTATCTTCTGACAATTCGCGCGGCGCCATGCCTGTGGTTTCGATGGCGCGGGCGATGAAGTGGCGCGCGAAAAGCGGTACGTCGTCCCGCCTTTCCTTGAGCGGCGGCACGCGGATCGGCACCACGGCCAGGCGATAGAACAAATCTTCCCGGAAACGTCCGGCGGCGATCTCAGCGGTAAGATCACGATTGGTGGTGGCAATCACGCGTACATCCACCTTAACGCGCGTGCCGCCGCCCACACGTTCAAACCCTTGTTCCTGAAGCGCCCGCACGATCTTGCCCTGGGTTTCCAGCGGCATATCCGCCACTTCATCCAGCAACAGCGTCCCGCCATGGGCGCGTTCCAGTACGCCTGTGCGCCGCGCCTGTGATTGCGCATCCGCCCCGGGTTCCACGCCGAACAGTTCTTCCTCAAAGCGGCTGGGGTTCAGGATGGCGCAATTCAGCACCACGAAGGGGCCATCAGCGCGGCGCGATTGCGCATGGATACTGCGCGCCGCCACTTCCTTGCCCGCCCCAGCCGGCCCGCTCAGCAGCACGCGCGAACCCGTTGGCGCCACTTTCTCAATAGCGCTGCGCAGCTGCTGAATACCGGCAGACCGGCCAAGCAATTCCGTCTCTGGCCCCGCGCGCAGCCTGAGATCGCTAATCTCTCGCTTGAGCCGCGCCGCTTCCAAGGCTCGCGCCAGCACCAGCAGCAGCCGATCCGATTTGAAGGGCTTTTCGATGAAATCATAAGCGCCCTGCTGGATCGCCTGCACCGCGGTTTCAATCGTGCCATGACCCGAGATCATCACCACCGGCACTTGCGGTTCTTCCGCATTCATCGCGGCCAGAATGCCAAGCCCATCCAGGCGCGAATTCTGCAACCAGATATCCAGGATCACCAGGGAAGGCCGGCGCGCGCGAAAGGCAGCCAGCGCGGAATCGGCATCATGGGCCTGACGTGTTTCGAATCCCTCATCGCTCAGGATGCCTTCAAGCAGCGTCCTGATATCGGGTTCATCGTCAACGATCAGAATCTCATGCGCCATGCGCGGCCTTGCTGCCCATCAATTTGCTGCTTGCGCCGCTTTTGCGGCTGGTTCGACAGAGTGCCAGGGAGACTCGCCAAGCGGCAATACCAGCACCGCGCGGGTGCCGGGACCCTCTGGCCGGTCTTCCAGGCTGATCGAACCACCATGGTCTTCCATGATCTTTTTCACAATGGCAAGGCCAAGCCCGGTGCCCTTGGGTTTATGCGTGACATAGGGCTCGGTCAGTCTTTCCCGCGGTTCTTCGCGGGGTAAGCCAATGCCGTTATCAGTCACCTGGAGGGACAAGGTGGCGCCTTCCACCAGGATGCGCGTTTCAATCCGCCCGGCCTCATTCCCTTCCCGCATGGCAATGGCATCGGCGGCATTCTGCAACAGGTTGGTCAGCGCCTGCCCGATCAGACGCCGATCACAGGGGAGTTTCAGCCCATCCGGTCCTGGATGGTTTTCGTAAGTGATGTCGGGGTGTGCATTGCGTTGCAACACAAGCGCTTCCAACATCAGCCTATTCGTGTCCTCAGGCTTGATCACCGGCTGGGGCATGCGCGCAAAGGCCGAGAATTCATCCACCATGCGCCCGATATCTTCCACCTGGCGCACAATGGTGTCCGTGCATTGGCGGAAAGTATCGGGGTCATCGGTGATCTGGCGCAGATAGCGCCGCTTCAGCCTTTCGGCAGAAAGCTGAATGGGTGTCAGCGGGTTCTTGATTTCATGCGCAATGCGCCGCGCCACATCCGCCCAGGCGGCTTTGCGTTGAGCGGATTGCAATTCGGTAATGTCATCAAAGGTCAGCACAAAGCCCGCCACGCGCCCGCTGAGCGTTTCGGCACCAATCCGCGCCAACAAGGTGCGACGCGCTGTAGCGGGGCCAATCAGAATCTCAGTAACGCGCGGCCGATCCGGATTGGCGGCCGCCGCGTCAAGCAATTCTGCGAATTCCAGCGCGATGCGCGCAAAGGAAAGCCCGATCGCTGCATCCAGATCAACCCCAAGCAGCGCACTCGCCGAACGATTAGGCAAAGTCACCCGCCCTTCACTATCAAGCCCCACAACGCCTGCGGAAACGCCGGACAACACGCTTTCGGTAAAGCGCCGACGCTCATCAATCAGGCTATAGGCATTCATCAATTCGGTGCGTTGCGCGCCAAGCTGGCTGGTCATGCGGTTGAAGGACCGTGCGAGGCGTGCGATTTCATCATCTGCCTCCCCTTCCTCCACCCTGGTCGCCAGATCGCCGCCGCGCACACGTTCAGCGGCAAGGATCAGGCGCGAAATCGGCCGCGCGATGCGGTTGGCCATCAGCAGCCCGATCAGCACGGCGGCCAGCAGCACTAGCAACGTTGCAATCGCGAAGATCAGGAAGAAAGTGATTTGCAGGCTTTCCCTATTTCGATCTAGCTGATTGTATTCATTGAACGAAATCTCGGTCCGCCGCATATGTCCAAGCACTGAGGGATCAAGCGGCCGAGTGATCAGCAGCACGAGCCCGGGCGGGATACTCAACTGCACCATGGCGCGCACGCGCCCTTCCTCAGCCTCACTCGGCACCACCACTACCTCGCCAGAGCGTACCGCCTCCAGCGCCCAGGCCGGCGGCAAATCCACGAGGTTCGATATGCCCAAGCCCGCATTCGCCACCACCTGGCCGAGTACGGGTTCAAAAATGATGGAACTCGTCAGGCCGCGCAAAGCGGTATGCGTAGCAAGCAGCCGGGCGAAGGCAACGCCATTATCCGGCAGCAGCACCTGCGCCGCGCGATTGAGGTCATTCGCCATGGAAAGAATATCAGCGCGGATCGTATTGCGATGCTCATCGAGATACCCGCGGGAGGCGACCAAGGATGCCTCCAACGTATCCCGCACGCGGTCACTGAACCAGGCCTGAATGCCAAGATTGAAGAACAGCGCGGCGAAGCCCGCAACCAACAACGCCGGCACCGCGGCTACCACGCCGAACAGCAGAACAAGCCGCACATGCAGCCGGGAACCCGCCGCGCCGCGCCGGCGTTCCAACCACATGCGCGTCAGACGGGCCGCGAGGGAGGCGACCAGCAGCAGCAAAAAAGCGATATTGGCCAGGATGACCCCGGCCAATTGCCCCGCGCCCGTGGGGCCCATAGGCGTACCGCCCGACAGCGCCGCAAAGGTCGCCAACCCCATCAGCAGCGCCAAAATGGCCAGACAGATCGTGAAAACGCGGCCGGTGACGATATCCCCGAGCCGACTGAAAAACCCCGGCGGGCGCGGCGCCTTATGCCCCTGGGGAGGCAGCGGCGTGGCCAGGCCCTCGGCGGGCATGGTCAGGTCATGCGGCGGTGCCGGATCATCACGCGCCGCGCACCACGGGAAGTTCCAATTCCCGCAGCTTCTTCCGCAGCGTATTCCGATTGAGCCCGAGCATAGCCGCCGCCTTGATCTGATTGCCTCTTGTCGCGCTCAATGCCATGCGGAGCAAGGGGCGTTCAACCTCGGCGAGTACCCGGTCGTATAATTCCTTGACCGGCATACCTTCCTTATGGGCGGACATGAAGCTGGCCAAATGGCGTTCTACCGCCTGTTCCAGGGTCATGGGCGCGGCCTGGCCATCTGGGCCGGCGACCGGTGCGGCTTCGGCCAATTCCGCCGCCACCGCATCGGCGCCGATCACTTCCTGCGGGTAAAGCGCCGCCATGCGGCGCATCAGGTTTTCCAATTCGCGCGCATTGCCGGGCCAGGCATGGGCCTTCAGCGCTTCCAGAGCCTCCGGCGCCAATTGCTTGGAAGGCAGGCCAGACGCGCGGGCGCGGTCCAGGAAATGCCGCGCGAGCAAGGGGATATCTTCCAGTCTTTCACGCAAAGGCGGCAGGCGGATCGGCACCACATTCAGGCGATAGAAAAGGTCTTCGCGGAATAGCCCCTGGCGGATTTGGTGGCGCAAATCGCGATGGGTGGCCGCCACGATCCGCACATTGGCCTTGATGGGCTGGCGCCCACCGACAGTGGTGAATTCGCCCTCCTGCAATACCCGCAACAGGCGGGTCTGCGCTTCTGGCGGCATATCGCCGATTTCATCCAGGAACAGCGTGCCGCCGGCCGCCTGTTCAAACCGGCCAATGCCGCGATTGAGCGCGCCAGTGAAGGCGCCGCGTTCATGGCCGAAAAGCTCCGCTTCAATCAATTCGCGCGGAATCGCTGCCATATTGATGGCGACGAAGGGTCCGGCGCGGCGCTTGCCGTAATCATGCAAAGCGCGGGCGATCAATTCCTTCCCCGTGCCGCTTTCCCCGGTAACCATGACGGTCAGATCAGTGGTCGTGAGGCGCGCTACCGTGCGATAGATTTCCTGCATGGCGGCAGAACGGCCAATCAGGGGTAGTTTT
The DNA here is from genome assembly GCA_945874515.1 of Asaia bogorensis. Lineage (GTDB taxonomy): Bacteria > Pseudomonadota > Alphaproteobacteria > Acetobacterales > Acetobacteraceae > Neoroseomonas > Neoroseomonas bogorensis_B. The sequence goes on along the minus strand of CAMCHA010000247.1, from coordinate 331 downwards.
TCACCATCCCCATCTTCGGGCGGCGGCGCATCCGGGGGCGCGGCCAAGGCGCGTTCCACCGTGCTCAAAACTTCTCTCAAATCGAAAGGCTTAGGCAGATATTCGAAAGCGCCGCGTTGGGTTGCCTTGATGGCTGTCGCGAAGGTTGATTGCGCGCTCATGACAATCACGCGCATCTCGGGGCGCACACGGCGAATGCGCGGCACCAGATCAAGCCCGTTTTCATCCGGCATGATCACATCAGTGATAACCAGGTCTCCTTCCCCATCCTCCACCCAGCGCCAGAGTGTGGCAGCCGAGGATGTGGCACGCACCTGATACCCGGCGCGTC
>CAMCHA010000246.1 GCA_945874515.1 Asaia bogorensis | reverse complement strand
TGCTGAATGGCGCGCTGATCCTGGTGCTGCGTGGGGAACCGCTTTGGCTGATCGCGGCTTTTCTGCTGGTGCCGCTATTGCTGACCACGGCGCGCGGCGCGTTTTATCGCCATGCGCGGCTGATCGGGGAGGCTGTTTCAGCCGATGGGCTCGGCGCACTCGCTGCCGGGGCAATTTGCGGGCTTACGCTTGCGACTGTTGCCTATCAGAGCAACCTCGCCGACCGATCCTGGTGGGGGGTGGTGCTAGCGGCGGATGCGCCAGATTCGCTCCGCTTCACTGTGGCGCTGGCCGCGGTGCTGCTCCTGGTCGCGGCGTTTCGGCTGCTGCTGCCCGCGCGCCCGCCCATGCTGGCCTATACGGAAGCGGCACGGGAAAGACTTCTGGCCCTGGGTGCCATGGCGCCTGCGCTTTCAGCCGCCGATGGCGCGGTGTTTGGCGAGGCGGGCCGCGCGGGCTTCGCCTTTCTCAAGCGGGATGGGGTTTGGCTGGCGCTGGGCGATCCGGCGGGCGAGGCGCGGGACAGGGTTTCCGCCGTCTGGCGCTTCCGCGACCTATGCGAAGCCGCCCAGGTTGACCCTGCCTTCTGGCGTGTTGGGCCGGAATTACTCCGCATTTACAGTGATATCGGGCTGACAGCGCTGCCCTTGGACCCGGATGGGGCGGCGCCGCGCTATCTGGTCTGCCGAGCTGAGCGTGATCTGGAAAGTCTACGCCCACTGCTACCCCATGGCGGAGAGGGCAGTGACGCCCGCTGAACCCCTTGCCAGCCATGTCTTGCCGCGCCATTCCAGGCGCGTTTCAAAGCGAAGGAGAACACCATGCGCATCGCCATGATCGGGGCCGGCTATGTCGGCCTGGTATCCGGCGCCTGCTTTGCCGAATTTGGCGTGGATGTGACGGTGATGGATGTTGATCCCGCCAAGATTGCCGCGCTGCATGAAGGACGCATGCCGATCTATGAACCCGGTTTGGATAAGCTGGTTGCGGAAAATGTCGCTGCTGGTCGGCTTGGCTTCACGACGGATTTGCAAACCGCCATCGCCGGGGCGGATGCCGTTTTCCTGGCGGTCGGCACGCCAACCAGGCGCGGCGATGGCCATGCTGATCTTTCCTATGTTTATGCGGCGGCAGAGGAAGTGGCGCGCGCGGCGACCGGGCCCCTGGTGCTGGTAACAAAATCCACCGTGCCGGTTGGCACCGGGCGGGAAGTGCGCGCCATTGTGCAGCGCGTGCGGCCGGACCTTGCCATCAGCGTTGCCTCCAACCCCGAGTTTCTCCGTGAAGGCAGCGCGATTGGTGACTTCATGCGCCCGGATCGCGTGGTCATTGGCACCGAGGATGAACAAGGCTTGGCCGCGTTGAAGCGGCTCTATCGCCCGCTCTATCTGATTGAAACGCCAGTACTGGCCACCAGCCTTGAAACCGCGGAGCTGATCAAATACGCCGCCAATGCCTTCCTCGCGACAAAGATCACCTTCATCAATGAAATCGCTGACCTGTGTGAAAAAGTCGGCGCCGATGTGCATGATGTGGCGCGCGGCATGGGCCTTGATGGGCGAATTGGGCGCAAATTCCTCCATCCCGGCCCGGGCTATGGCGGTTCCTGCTTCCCCAAGGACACATTGGCACTGGCGCATACCGCGCAGGATGCCGGCGCGCCCTTGCGGCTGGTGGAAGCAACCATTGCGGTGAATGAGGCGCGCAAGCCGCAGATGGCGGATCGCATCCTGGCCGCCCTTGGCCCGAACCCTGCGGGCAAGGTCGTGGCGGTGCTGGGGCTGACCTTCAAGCCTGAGACAGATGACATGCGCGATGCGCCATCCCTTGCCATCCTGCCCAAGCTGGCGGCTGCGGGGGTGGTGCTACGCGCCTTTGACCCGCAGTCTGGCCATGCGCGCCAAGTGCTGCCCCAGGCGGTGCATTATGCCGAAAGCCCGCTGGATGCGGCGGCGGGGGCGGATGCGTTGGTGGTGCTGACGGAATGGAATGAATTCCGGGCGCTTGCGCCGGACCGCCTGAAATCCGCCATGAAGGGCAGTATTGTGCTTGATCTTCGCAATATCTGGGAGCCTGCGGCGATGCGTGCCGCCGGCTTCACTTATTCATCCATTGGCCGACCCTGAGAGATTTCATCATGACCGGATTCAATCATCGCTTCGACCCAACCGTGTTACGCGAATATGATATTCGCGGCATTGTCGGCAAAACCCTGAACCCGGAAGATGCCTTTGCGATTGGCCGCTGCTTTGGCAGCGTGGTCAGCCGTGGCGGCGGCAAGCGTGTGGCCGTTGGCTACGATGGAAGGCTGCATTCGCCCGAGATGGAAGCGCAGCTTGTGGCGGGCTTGCGCGCCTGCGGCTTGGAAGTGGTGCGGATTGGGCTTTGCGCGACACCCATGCTGTATTACGCGGCCTATGCTTTGGAAGCTGATGGCGCGGCGATGGTGACGGGCAGCCATAACCCGCCCGATTACAACGGCTTCAAGATGATGCTCGGCAAGAAGCCGTTTTATGGCGCGCAGATTCAGGAAATTGGCCGCATGGCGGCGGCGGGTGATGTGGTGCTGGAAGCCGTGGGCAGCGACCGCGCCGAGGATATCGCAACGCGCTATGCAGATCGCGTCTTGCAGGATTGGGATGGCGGGGATCGCGCGCTGAAAGTGGTGTGGGATCCGGGCAATGGCTCGGCAGGGCCGATCACAAAGGCGCTGGCCGCGCGGCTGCCGGGGCACCACATGTTGATCAATGCCGATGTGGATGGGCGCTTCCCGAACCATCATCCGGACCCGACAGTGCCTAAGAACCTGGAACAATTGATCGCGGCCGTGGCGCGTGAAGGCGCTGATCTTGGCATTGCCTTTGACGGCGATGGGGATCGCATCGGGATTGTTGATAATGAAGGCCATGTGCTGTTTGGCGATCAATTGATGATCGTGCTGGCGCGTGATGTGCTGAAAGCCAAGCCCGGGGCCACCATCATCGCGGATGTGAAGGCATCCCAAGTGCTGTTCGATGAAATCGCCAAGGCGGGCGGGCAGCCCTTGATGTGGAAGACCGGGCATTCGCTGATCAAGGCGAAAATGGCGGAAACCGGCAGCCCGCTGGCGGGCGAGATGTCGGGCCATATCTTCTTCGCCGATAAATGGTACGGCTTTGATGATGCGCCCTATTCCGCCGTGCGGCTGCTTGGCATTGTGGCGCGGCTTGCTGGCCCGCTTTCCGAGCTTCGCGCCGCTTTGCCGCAGGTGATCAATACGCCGGAGCTTCGTTTTGATTGCACCGAGGATCGCAAGTTTGAAGTAGTGCGCGAAGTGAAGGAACGCCTCGCCGCTGCGGGCGCCAAGGTGCAAGATGTGGATGGCGTGCGCGTGCTAACCGATGATGGCTGGTGGTTGTTGCGCGCTTCCAATACCCAGGCCGTGCTGGTGGCCCGGGTGGAAGCTTCCAGCGAAGCCGGGCTTGAACGGCTAAAGGCCGATCTGGCGCATCAGATCACGGCGAGCGGCCTGGCCGTGCCGGACTTCTCCGGCGCCAATGCGGGGCATTGAGGCTGGGCGCCACTTCGGGTTACGGTTCCTTCAACTTGAACAAGGGAAGGAACCGGGGATGAAACTAAATCGTCGTGATGTCTTGATTGCGGGCGCTGTTCTGGCGGCGCCGGCCACTGTCCGCGCGCAGGATTTTCCCACGCGGCCCATTCGCATCATTGTGCCCTTCCCCGCCGGCGGGACCACGGATTTGCTCGCGCGGCTTTTCGCGCAACGCCTGACGGAAACAATGGGTCAATCTGTTGTGGTGGAAAATCGCGGCGGTGGCGGTGGTTCGATTGGTGCTGATGTTGTCGCGAAGGCAGCACCTGATGGCTATACGCTGCTGATGCACAACATCACCTTCCCGACGACAACGGCGGCGATGACGCTCGCGGGGCGCCCACCGCATGACATTGAACGGGATTTCGCGCCACTTTCACTGGGCGCCAATGTGCCGCTGGTGATCCTGGCCAATCCTTCAGTGCCCGTCACGGATTTGCGGGGCTTTGTTGCCTGGGCCAAGGCGCAAGGCTCGCCGCCCTTTTATGGCTCCACCGGGCCTGGTTCCTTCATGAATATGGTGGGCGAAGTGCTGAAACGCGACGCCGGCATTGCCATGGAACATGTGCCCTTCCGCGGTGCGGCGCCGATGATCCAGGAATTGATTGCGGGGCGGGTGCAATTCGGCGGGGATCAGATTTCCACCTGCTTCGGCCATGTGCGCGCCGGGGCGTTGAAGGGGCTTGCCACCACGGCTTCCAAGCGCGCCAAAGTGCTACCCGATGTGCCGACCGTGCGCGAACAGGGTTTTGCTTCCTTGGAATTGGATGGCTGGAACGGGTTTTTTGCGCCCGCGCGCACGCCAGCGCCGATCATGGCGCGGTTGCAACGTGAAATAGCGGCGGCGGCGGCACAGCCAGATTTCATCCGCCGCTGCGATGAGGTGGGCGCAGAAGCCGTGGGGTCTGATTCCGAAAGCTTCGGCGCCATGGTGCGCGCCCAGACTACCAAGATCCGTGATCTGGTGGCGAGTGTGCAGTTGAAGCCAGAGTGAGAATACCAATGAGCGAAGCCCCTGAATCCAGCCTGATTGCCACACGTGAAGGCGCCGCCGGCACCATTCTGATGAACCGGCCCAAGGCGCTGAATGCGCTCAATCAGGAAATGATCCGGGGCTTCGCTGCGGCCATTGCGGATTGGCGGCATGATGCTTCCGTAAAGCTTGCGCTGCTG
>CAMCHA010000245.1 GCA_945874515.1 Asaia bogorensis | reverse complement strand
CCGCCCTCTTCGTAATTCAGCACGAAGGAAAGCGCGAGCTTCGCGCCATTTGGCCATTTCGGGTCCGGCGGATTGGCGCCATAACCCAGGAAATCGCGCGGATAATCAGTCTCCGCCGCCATCATATGGGAAGTGTCCGTCACGCCACGTGCTCCTTAAGCTACCTTCAACCCGATAATACCCGCGGTGATCAGCGCCACGGAGGCCCAGCGTAGCGCGGTATTCGCATCGCCGAATAGCGTAATGCCCACCAGAAAGGCGCCAACGGCGCCGATGCCGGTCCAAATGGCATAAGCCGTGCCCACCGGGATTTCGCGCAGTGCCAGCAGCAACAAGCCGCCACTCGTGACGATGCAAGCGATGGCGAAGGCAAGCCAACCATAACGCAACCCGCCCGCACTCCAACCGAGCTTGAGGCCAATCGGCCAGCCGATTTCGCAAAGCCCCGCCAACAGCAAATACCACCAGCCCATGCGCCATCCTTCACGTCGCCAACCGCAAGCACCATGAAAAAAGGCCAGCGCTTGGCTGGCCCTTTCAGTGACGCTGGGCGAATGCCTCAGCTCAACAAATCCGCCGGCACGGTGCCACCATTTTCGGCAACCTTCTTCATCACCTGCTTATGCAGCCAGATATTCATCGTGGCGGAATCATTCATATCGCCCGTATAGCCAAGCTCTGTCGCCAGCTCCTTGCGGGCGCCGAGGCTGCTATCCAGGTCCAGCAGCTTCATCAAATCCACGATTGACGTACGCCAATTGAGCTTTTGCCCAGCCGCGGCAGCTTTGCTTTCCATCAGCGCCACCAGGTCCACTGAGCTCAGCGCCTTCACCGGCTCAACGGCGGCAATGGAAGCGGTAGCGCCAGAAACGGAAGCGGTAGCGCCGGAAATGGCTTCCTTCGCACCGCCCATTGCGGTAGCGGGCGCAGCTTCTGCGCGGCCGAAAATGCTGCCGATGATACGTCCAAGAATGCTCATGCGTCCTGTTCCTTCCTCACGTCATTTAAGGGAACAGACAACAGCGCCTTTCCCCAACCAAGTGTAGAATAGCCGAGTGTTTAGTCCAATGAACAGAAAAACATCGAAAATCCAAAAGTCTTGAAAACAGCACCCAACAAAAAAGCGCGGCCTTCGCAAAATTATGTCATTTCGGATCGGGCGGATTGGCGCCATAGCCCAGGAAATCACGCGGGTAGTTGGTATGGGCGGCGTGTATCGTCACGCCGGATCAAGTTCCTGTACCATCTCAATCGCATAGGTCCGGAAGCCGGCCTTGCGATAAATGCGTTCAGCGTCATCATTGCCGGCCAGGACACCAATGTGAAGCCGCCTGCAACCGGCCTGCCGGGCATGCGCCTCAGCCAGCGCAAGCATGGCGCGGAAGGCGCCTTGGCCACGCCAGGCCTCTTCGATGAAGGCATCGCAAATCCAGGCTTCACGACGATATTCCGGGGCAAGGTAAGGCGGCGCTTCATCCAAGGCGAGGAATAAGTGGCCAATTACGCGCCTCTCTGCCTCGGCCACCAGCATAAGTCCCGTGCTGCCAACGCGGCGGATGAAATGCCCCAGCACGGCCTCTGCGCTGGCAACATCTATTGCGCGGTCCCCGGTGATTTCATGCTCAAACCGGTTCAGCGCAACGGTAGTTGCCAGCAACGCCTCATGGTCGGCCTCTCTCGCCACCCTGACAAGAAAGGCCGCCATTGCGTCAGTTCCTGGCCTTATCCACCAGGGCGCCCTTCTTGATCCAGGGCATCATGGCGCGCAGCTTCTCACCCACTTCTTCAATCGGGTGTTCAGCCAAACGGCGACGCGTGGCCTTGAAGCTTGCCTGGTTCACCTTGTTTTCCAGCATCCAATCGCGCGCGAAGCGGCCGGATTGGATATCTTCCAGCACGCGCTTCATTTCCGCCTTGGTTTCCGCGGTGATGATGCGCGGACCCGTGACGTATTCGCCATACTCCGCTGTGTTGCTGATGGAATAATTCATGTTGGCGATGCCGCCTTCATAAATCAGGTCCACAATCAGCTTCACTTCATGCAGGCATTCGAAATACGCCATTTCCGGCGCATAGCCGGCTTCCACCAAGGTTTCGAAACCCGCCTTGATCAGTTCCACAAGGCCGCCGCACAGCACGGTCTGCTCACCGAACAGATCGGTTTCACATTCTTCCTTGAAGGTGGTCTCGATCACGCCCGAACGCCCGCCACCGATGGCGGAAGCATAGGACAGCGCGATTTCCAGCGCATTGCCCGACGGGTTCTGATTGACCGCCACCAGGCAAGGCACACCGCCGCCCTTTTGGTATTCGCTGCGCACCGTATGGCCGGGGCCCTTGGGCGCAATCATGAACACATCAATATCCGCGCGGGGATCGAGCAGATTGAAATGCACATTCAAGCCATGCGCGAAGGCAAGCGCGGCGCCCGGCTTCATATTGGCATGCAGGCTTTCGCGATACAGATCGCCCTGGATTTCATCCGGCGTCAGGACCATGACCACATCGGCCCATTTCGCTGCATCTGCCGGCGACATTACCTTGAAGCCTGCGGCTTCCGCCTTTTGTGCGGACCCACCGGGACGCAGCCCAATCACCACATCCTTCACGCCGGAATCGCGCATATTCATCGCATGGGCATGGCCCTGGCTGCCAAAACCAATGACCGCAACCTTGCGGGCCTTGATCAGATTCACATCCGCATCGCGGTCATAGTAAACGCGCATCTGCCGTTTCTCCTTTGCTACGCAGGTTTTCACCCGGATTGATCCTTGCGGGGCTTTTCATCCACGCGAAACAGGCGCGACCCCTTGGGCGAATACGGCCCGTTCATTCCTTTATTTTGCGCTTGCCGACAAGATGCTGAATGCACCAAGCGGGCGTTTTATCGGCCGGAATTTGCCGGCCGGTCAGGCCGCCCGCTTGAAAGGCACCGTGTTTTCATCGGCGTATTTCGCCAGCGCCGTGCGATACTTGTCCCGCCGCCATTGCAGCAGCCGCCAGGAAGCCTTGGCCGCCATGTCAGAAATCCGCCCGCGTGGATCAAGCCCGATGGTCTTGAAGATCATCCCCATGCCGCGTTCGATATGGTTAAAGCGATAAAAGCCAATCGCGCGTCCCATGTAGGCGGTGGTGGAACGTTCATGGTCGTAAGGTGTGCCCTCAGCTTCATTGGCGCTGTGGAAGGCGAAGGCGAGTTCATCATCCTCCGTCTCCCCAATGCGGCCCAAGGCCACGCGCAGGCGCTTGGAAAAGGAGAGATTCTCGCGCGCTAGGTAGCGCTTCATATGATCATAAAACAGCTTGAAGTGGCGGTATTCATCGGCAGCGATCAGCCGGCAGACCTGCTTCAGCGCGGGTTCTTCGGTGGCTTCGCCAAGCGCGGTGTAATAGCTGCTGGTGCCGGTTTCCACCATGCAACGCGCGATCAATTCACCTGTACGGCTGCCACGAATGGAAGCTTCCGCATCCAACTGAATCTGATAGCCGGCGCGATAGCGTTCAAACGCGGCCGTGAAATCCCAAGCAGGATCAGCCAACATGCCCCAACGGCCGAGCGCATCGCCATGCTGGGTTTCTTCCACGCCCCAATTTTCGACAGCCGCGATGAAATCCGGATCATCGGCAAAAACGCGCGTGAGGTAGGTCACGTAATCCGCCGCATTGCGTTCGACCATGGCGGCAGCCTTGATCAGTGGCACGATTTCAGGATCAACCTTGGAAGGATCGAAGCGATCCCAACCAAGCTCATCAATATGCCAATGCTTCATAAACTTACCCCGAGCGCCTTGCCATGAAGGGCCTCAACAACCCATTCAGACTATGTTTTTGTGCCAAGATGCGGCAGTTTCAAGGCAGGGTTGCAAGAAACCTACCCCAAAAAGAAACGGGCGGATCCAAGACCCGCCCGCCCAAACTTGCGTTTTTGTAACGCTGTCAGGCCGCCGTCGCTGCCTCAAGCATCGCCCGCGCCGACAGCACCCGCTCCATCGCAGCATCGCGCCTCTCCGGGGTATCATTGGCAGCCGCAACCAGGGAAGCTTCGGCATCCACAATCCGTTGCTGCGCCTCGGCTTTGGACAAGGAAGAAAGCGGCGTCGCCTCCTCAGCCAGGATCGTCACGCGATCCGCGGCCACTTCCGCGAAGCCACCGGCCACGAAAAGCTTTTCCGTCACCTTGCCGCCTTCACTGACGGAAATGACGCCGCCACGAAGCGCCACGATCATGGGTGCATGGCCAGCCAGCACGCCCATTTCGCCTTCCGCTGCCGGGAATACCACCATCTCCACCGCGCGGGAGAGCAGCAGCTTTTCCGGCGATACGAGTTCGAGTTGGAAACTCGCCATGGTGATCAGGCCGCCGCCTTCAGTTCTTCGCCCTTCTTCGCGGCATCTTCAATGGTACCAACCATGTAGAAGGCCGCTTCGGGCAGATGGTCGTAATCACCGCGGCAGATGGCCGCGAAGGACCGGATGGTGTCTTCCAGCTTCACGAAGACGCCCGGCGTGCCGGTGAAGACTTCGGCCACATGGAAGGGCTGGCTGAGGAAGCGCTGGATCTTGCGCGCACGCGCCACGATCAGCTTATCTTCTTCCGAAAGCTCATCCATGCCAAGGATGGCAATGATGTCTTGCAGCGACTTGTAGGTCTGCAGGATCTTCTGCACTTCACGCGCCGTATTGTAGTGATCAGCACCAACCACGCGCGGGTCCATCGCGCGGGAGGTGGAATCGAGCGGGTCCACGGCAGGGAAAATGCCAAGCTCCGC